>NZ_ATCO01000064.1:0-4295 GCF_000422025.1 Geobacillus sp. WSUCF1
AAAAAAGCAGGATGTTACCCTGCTTACTAATCCAATTCCTTGTTTCAGGAGATTTTATTTCATTGAAATGTTGAGAGCTCTGATCATTATTCGTAAATATTAATAAGTTACAGTGTAGCTAACAGTTTTTATACCGAATAGATTGGCTTGATTTATATCACTTGAAGTATAACCGAAATAAATATCAAACCATTGTCGAGTTAAACCTCGGGAGCAAAATACATCCCCCATATCCTCAACTGTAAAATATTGCATAGAAGTTCCAGACGGAGTTTTTAAAACTGTGGAAGTTTTAATAACTGCTCCGAAAGGAAAAATTGTTCCTGAACTCGGACTACCGCAAGTTTTAGGATGTACTGCAGCAGTTTTATATTTTTGAGGGGTTGTACCATAATAAGTTAACGAACCTGCTGGTGCAGTATACGCTGTTACATCTTGATTTAAATAAGTGTAGGAGGCTGCACTAGCATAATCAATAAAAAGTGAAGTCAATAGGATCGCTGAAAAAAGACTCGTAACAATCTTAGTTTTAAGCTTTTTAAACATGTTAAACACACCTTTCACAAGAAAATTTGTTAATTAATCATTATTTTATCAGTAAATACTAAGATGTTATCTTGGTAACGAATTTTCCAGTCCTAGCATTGAAGATAATCTTTATAAACCTACCCTTTTTATCCCTACCAACCACTTCAACAGTCGGGTCACTGTTTAACTTTCGCAAAACAAAATGATATCCTTCGGCCCAACCTTTTCCTGGTAATAGGTTATATTCCTTTTTTGCTTTATCAACAATTTTATCGCTATCAAAATGAATCTTGTTTAAATCTACTATATTTTCATTGTTTACAGGTTCAGTCAATGCTAATTTTTCTACTACTTTTTGATTATGAATTGTATATAACATTTGATCATCTGTACCTGGTTTAGCTAGAATTACATTCCAATATCTTCTTTTCCCGTGTTCCCCTTTACTTTTACTTTCTTTTTCCTTATCGTCAACACTTAATACATAATAGATTTCTGCATCTTTACTCCACTCCTGTCTAGCTTTTTCCTTTGCAAACTTACAGGCTTCTAAAAGTGAAAATTCTTTTGAAGAGGCAGAACTGTTGGAATGGTAAGTAAACACAATTGCTAGAATAAATATTGTGAGAACACAATAAATAAGTTTCTTCATCAATTACCTCCTTTTATATATTAAGGTTTTTATAAACATAAATTCAATTAATATGGTAAAACTCCTTTGTAGAAAAACTACTTTTATTGTCGAAACTTGATAAGAATATAATGAAGTGAGTTGTAAAATCACCATTTAATTACATATGCTTTGCGGATGGTGTCAGCTACGCTGGTACTACCCCTTTTTATATACATGCAACGAAAAAGTTTAACATATCATTGACGGAAAAGTCGCTTATCCACTTTTCGACTGGCGGTGACCGAACAATCACCCGCTTCGCAGCCCCATACATGGTTCCGGAAGCGGCATTGTTCGCTCGCCCGACAGTCGATCCAATCGCTCTGTAAAAACTACAAATGTTAAAGATTCAAATTGCACCTATATAGAATAAAGTTCCCCATATAATTTTTGAATTTGCTTTTTCAATAATAAATTTTCCTCTTCTAAAACCTTGACCCGTCCTTTTAAGTTTTTTATCAATACCTCTTCGGACTTTAAACTTTTTTGTTTTTGAAGCTTTAAGGCACCATTTAAACTTTTTTGTTGTTGTCCCCGAATTGATTCAATTCTTTTTCTAATTTCAGGCTCTTTATAAAACCATGATTTTGACACACCAGCTTCCTTAGAAACAGTATTAAAGTTGATTGTTTTTCCCTCTAAAGTCATTCTTGATAGAACTTTCTCTGCGTTATCTCTTGTTTTTAAGGCTTTTTCTCTTGATAAACGAACAATTTCACCTGTATTGCGCTTTGGACTACGTGAACCGAACAAGAGGGATCGGATTATTGATTGGTGAACCAGGGTCCGGCAAGACATTCGCCCTTCGGGCGTTTAAGGAATCCCTGAATCCGTCACTGTATCACGTCGTTTATTTTCCATTGTCAACGGGAAGCGTGATGGACTTTTATCGCGGCCTTGCCTTCGGGCTCGGGGAAGAGCCGAAGTACCGTAAGGTCGACTTGTTTTATCAAATCCAACAAGGGATCGAGCGCTTGTATCATGAACAACGGGTAACGTCAGTGTTCATCCTCGATGAAATGCATTTAGCGAAGGATGCCTTTCTGCAGGATATCGCGATCCTGTTCAACTTTCACATGGACTCAACGAATCCGTTTGTCTTGATTTTGGCGGGGCTGCCCCATTTACAGGCAAAACTACGGTTGAATCAACACCGTCCGCTTCACCAACGAATCATCATGCGATACCAGATGGGCCTTGATAAGGAAGAAGTGGTGGGATATATCGAACACCGCCTGAAACAGGAGGGGGCGAAACACCCGATTTTTACCCCAGCTGCCTTAGAAGCGATCGCCCTGCAGTCGCAGAGGTGGTTGCGGATCATCAACAACCTTGCCACCACTTGCCTGTTATACGGCGCTCAATTAAAAAAACATATGATTGACGAAGACATTGTGCGTATGGAAGCCGAAGAAATGGGGTACTGACACAGGAGGGGCTGATCGGCCCCTGTTATGTTTCATCCCGATCCATCCTCATTCTAGTTGATCATCCGAAATAATGTGCAAACGTTCGGAAATAATCTGCAAAACCTGGAATAATTCGCAAAGATTTTGCACATTATTTCCGAATAAGTTCGAAATAATTTGAAAAAGGGATTCTGAAATAATGTGCTAATTTACATTAATGGGGTAAGAAAACGTCAAAGGACATGGCAATCCTCGAATAAGGATTTAAAGATGTCATGGTCGTACTGGACTATCCTAATCGTTATCGGTACACCTACCACACCTACGCACAACCAACTTTATTAAAATTTCGGCAACGCCTCCACGGCATCCGCCAAATCACTATAGCTGTCTTTTAAGTATCGAGACGTCGTGGCAATATTGCTATGACCAGCGAGCCGCCGCACTTTCTCGATATCGTTGTTCGTCGCCTTTAACATCCACTTACAAAACGTATGCCGGAACATATGGGGCGTCAGTTTTTTGTTCGGCAGGCTGTAGCTTTCGATCATTCGCTGAATGCCCCGGACCGAAAATTTCGGAGAACGCTGGCTGTAAAAGACATATGGCGATGCGGCCACATGCGATTTCTTTTTCGCCATTTCCGCACGAAACTTCAGCCAATCCTCGAGTTCTGCCAGCAAGATATTCGAAATAGGCACCGTTCGAACTTTCATGCCTTTTCCTACAATTCGAATTCGTTTCATTTCTAAATCTAAGTCCGTTAATTTTAAATTGGATAACTCTTCCACCCGCAATCCCGCATAAGTAAGCAGGTACACCACCGCGCGGTCCCGCCGATATTTCTCCTCGGGATCGACTCCCCGGCTTTGCACCGGTTTTTTCCGCATCCGATGTAATAAGTCCTCAAATTCTTCTTCCGTCAGCCACATAATTTTTTCGTTGTCTTCATCAGCCGATTTTAAATCCTGGATGTCTTTCATTGGGTTCTG
The DNA here is from genome assembly GCF_000422025.1 of Geobacillus sp. WSUCF1. NCBI lineage: Bacteria > Bacillati > Bacillota > Bacilli > Caryophanales > Anoxybacillaceae > Geobacillus > Geobacillus sp. WSUCF1. The sequence continues at coordinate 3,603 of NZ_ATCO01000064.1, forward strand.
TTCGAGCTTATGATGTTCGACTGCCCATGCATAAAAGCTTCGCAGCGAATTAAGCCGACGGTTGATCGTGGAAATGGCCAATGGTTTCCCTTCCTTTGGATTCAACATTTGCTCGATCCATTTGCGAATGTCAGCCGCCGTGACGTAATCACCTGGACGGATATGTAAATCATTGAAAAAGATATTTAAGTCATTCGTGTAGGAGATGATCGTGTTTGAAGAAGCTCCTTTCTCCTGAAGGTAGGTGACATACTCATTTAGCATCTTTTTCACCCTTTCACTTATACGACGAGTTTAAATCGATTCAAAGAGCAAATAATCGCTTTAAAAAATAACATTATATGACGAGTATATCATAAAAAAGAATCAATTGTTAGTCATATAATGTATATTATGCGGCTAGTTAAATCGATCTAATGTTGAATGATGAATATTATGTTACGTTCATCAATTCTCAACAAAACGAGTAATTTGAAAAAGGTTTACGGGAGAGGAAAATGAGATAATTTATAAAAAAGCTAGTTATCATATAACTAGCTTCAGACTGTTGACAAAATGGGTTTCAGACGAATGTCTGAAACCCATTTTGTTCCATAAATAGACTATGTTTTCAAAAAAAGTGGGTAGGATGGGAAGCCATGCAAAGGAAAAGGAAGGGCGGTGCTTCGCCTTCCATCTCACATTTCGCACCCT
>NZ_ATCO01000065.1:0-16637 GCF_000422025.1 Geobacillus sp. WSUCF1
GAAGTGGGGGTAGTTGACTATGCAGATTGAATATCGTGAAGGCTTGCTGTTTGCATCGATCGAAATCGTTTATCAAGGAAGGTCTAAGTTGATTCATAATATGGTGATTGATACTGGTGCGGCGAAAACAGTGATTTCTCAAAATGCAGTAGAAGATATTCATTTGCGGGTAGAGCCGGGCGATCGTATTGTGGCTTATTACGGAATCGGTGGGAAAGAGTACGCGTTTACAAAAAAATTAGACTGTATTCAGCTAGATTCTTTCCAGCTAAGAGAGTATGAAATTGATTTTAGCGGGATGGACTATGAGGGGATTAACGGTTTGTTAGGATTGGATATATTGCTGGGCGCTGGATTTGTCTTAGACCTGGACAAGTTGGAGATGTATCGTTCTGGTTGAAATGGAACGCCCGCTCGAAATGCCAAAAAGAAGGAAAAGGCGCCCGCGACGTTGCGCTCGAGTTTGGCGGCGTCCGCTGGGAGCCAGGGGCGTACGTGTACGCTGATGCGGACGGCGTTGTCGTCGCCAACAAAGATTTGTCGGCAAAAAACGGTTGACGGCAACGCATTGGTTGTACTACGATGAAAACGGATGCTTGTTCCATGACAGCGCATATATGGCGGTAAGACAAACAAGGTGCCTAGCCCGCTTAGGGCTTGGGTGAAAAGGGAAGCTCGGTGAAAATCCGGCACGGTGCCCGCCACTGTGATGGGGAGCTTTGCGGCAACAAGTCACTGAAGGATGCTTCGGGAAGACGCCGCCAAGCGATGATCCTAAGTCAGGAGACCTGCCTTGTTTGGATCGGACGGATGCCTACGGGACTATAGGCAGACGTGCGGGAGAATGACGGCTTTAGGGGCCCTGTTTGGGCCGTTTACGGCTTTCGTATACATTTTTCTGCACCTCTGCTGTAGAGGTGCTTTTTCTTTTGCCGAAAACCTGCCCGTCTGTCTGCGTCTAAATTCTATCATTCTAGCCAAAAAGGGGGGATTCGGTGGCGACATGGGATTTGCGGGGAATGAAGCATCATGTGCTCATTTGCAACGGAGGGACGTGCCTCCGCCATGGCGGGGATGATGTGACAATGGCGGTGCGCGAGGAGATCGCCCGTCTCGGGCTTGACGATGCTGTCCATACAACAAGGACGCGCTGCAACGGACGATGCCAAGACGCGTGCGTGATGATCGTCTATCCGCAAGGCATCTGGTATCGACAGATGACGCCGGAGCGGGCGAAGGAGGTTGTGCGCGCCCATTTGGGTGAGGGGGTTCCGATGCGGGAGTGGGCGACGTATGAATACGAAGGCGAATTGGTGTTGACGCCAGCCGGCGAACGGGAGGCGCCAAGCGGAAAACGGAAAACGGAACATGCTGCGAAAGGAGTGAAGGGATAAATGAAGAGAGCGGTTCGATGGAGCGGAATGGCGGCTTTGTTCGTTTCCTATTTTTTGTTGACGAATGAAAATGAAGCGTATGCCATGCATATTATGGAAGGATTTTTGCCTGTCAAATGGGCGCTGTTTTGGTGGCTGTTGTTTTTGCCGTTCTTTGTGTTCGGATTGCGGCGGCTTGTGCATACGCTGAAGCAGCACCCCGAACATAAGCTTCTGATGGCGTTAGCTGGCGCGTTTACATTTGTATTGTCGGCGTTGAAAATTCCATCCGTCACCGGCAGCAGCTCGCATCCGACCGGGATCGGCTTCGGCTCGGTTTTGTTTGGACCATGGGTGATGGTGGTGATCGGCACAGTCGTTCTTCTCTTTCAAGCGCTGCTTCTTGCCCACGGAGGAGTGACGACGCTTGGGGCCAATGCGATGTCGATGGCGATCGTCGGCCCGTTCGTCGCGTACGGAGTGTATCAACTGTGCCGAAAAGGGGCGGTATCCAATCGAGCGGCTTTGTTTCTTGCCGCTTGTTTGTCTGATTTGGCTACATATGTCATGACGTCCCTGCAGCTTGCCCTGGCGTTTCCGTCTCCTGATGGGGGAGTCACCGCCTCGTTTTTGAAATTCGCCGGCATTTTTGCCATTACTCAAGTGCCGTTGGCGGTGACGGAAGGCATCATAACGGTAATCGTCTGGAACTGGCTTTCCTCCTATCAAGCTTCTCCGCTGTTCCAAAAGGAAAAGGGGGCGTAATGCGATGAAGAAAAATGGCTTGCTCGTGTTGCTGGCTGCTTTGCTTGTCATCATTCCTCTTTGGTGGGCGCGCGGATCGGAATTCGGTGGAACGGACGATCAGGCGGAAAAAGCCATTCAAACGCTCAACCCGCATTACCGGCCGTGGTTTGAGTCGATCTTCACCCCTCCAGGCGGCGAAGTCGAAACGCTTCTGTTCTCGCTGCAAGCCGCGCTTGGCGCCGGCGTGATCGGCTACGTCGTCGGGTTGTACAAAGGGCGTTCGGAGCGGAAAAACAGCCATGATTCGCGAGTTTGACCGTTGGGCGTATGACAACCGGCTGCGGGCATGGCGGGCGGAGTGGAAGCTGATCGTGGCGTTTGTTATGCTTGCCGTTGTCATGATGGGCGGCTGGCGCGAACAATGGCTTGTGCTCATCGGAATGGCGTATTGGATTGTCGCTCGTGCACGAGTGCCGTTTTCCGTGTATGGAAAAGCGATGCTCGCCGCCTCCGTTTTTTTAGGGCTCAGCCTGCTGACGCTCGTTGTGTCCGTGTCGGTTCCTTTTCAAATAACTTTCATCGACAGCCAGCTGCAGCCGGCTGCAAAGCTCGCCGTCCGCTCCCTTGCCGCCTGGTCGTGCTTGTTTTTCCTTCTCATTACGACGCCGGCGCCGGACTTGATTGCGGTGCTGAGGCGAATGCGGCTGCCGGCGGCGCTCGTGGAACTTTGCTTTCTTATGTATCGCTTTATCTTTTTGCTCGAGCAGGCGGCCGCAGAGCTGATGCTGGCATTGCGGGCCCGCAGCGGGGGAACGCATTGGCGGCATGGCGGGATGCTGATGTACCAACTATGGATGAAAACGTGGCAGTCGTATGAAGCGTTCAGCCGTTCGCTTGCGGCGCGTGGAGGCGTCGCGTCGGCTGGGCATACGCATCAGCGGGAAAAAGCGCATGTGCCTCTTGTCGATGTTGCGGCCGGCATCATCATGGCCTTGCTGCTTGGGTGGGCATGGCGGAAAGGGTGAAAACGTTGCTGCTGCGAATGGAACGAGTGAAATACGCTTATCAAGCAGAACGGTACGTGCTGAATGGGATTGATTGGGAAATTCCAGAGCGAAAAAAATGCGCCTTGATCGGGCCAAACGGCTGCGGCAAAACGACGTTGTTTCTTCATTTGAACGGGCTGCTGCGGGCGCAGGAAGGAGCGGTGTATTGGAAAGGGCGCAACATGTATGAACGCGGCGCTGATTGGACGCAATGGCGGCGTGAAGTCGGCATCGTCTTTCAAAACCCGGAGCATCAAATCCTCGCCCCGCTCGTGCGTGATGAATTGGCGATCAGCTTAGTCCATGCCGGAATCGATCGAGAAAAAATGGGGGAGGCGCTTGCCGCGATTACGGCGGAATACCACCTTCAATCTTGGCTGGACCGCCCGACCCATCAATTCAGTCTCGGACAGAAAAAATGGCTGACGCTCTGCTGTACGATGGCGGCCAAGCCGGACTTGCTCGTATTGGACGAACCGACCGCCTATTTGGATCAGCATCAGACAAAGCAGTTTCTCAAACAAATTGACGCCATTCACCAGGCGGGGACGACTGTGTTGATCGCCACCCATGACATGGATTTCGTCTGGCAGTGGGCGGATGTCGTCGCGGTCATGCACGAAGGACGGATCGTGATGCAAGGGGCACCCGAAGACGTATTCGCCGACCGCCAGCGGCTGTTGGACATTCGCTTGGATGTTCCGCTGTTCGTGCGGCTTTGGCAAGCATGGCGGCCAGAGGAAAAGATCGTCCCCCGATGTGTTGCGCCGTGAAAGGGACATGAGCGGCGAATGGAGTGTGAAAAATGGGTGCTAGTCGGCAAAAGGAGGGATCATGATGAGCGGCAAATTGCTCATTGTCGGCTTCGGCCCGGGAAGCGTCGACCATATGACGAAACGGGCTCGGGAAGCGATTGAAGAAAGCGACGTCATCATCGGCTACAAAACGTACATCGAACTTGTGCGCGATCTCATTGCTGGAAAAGAGATCATTAGCACGGGCATGACCGAAGAAGTGAGCCGCGCCCAAGCGGCGGTGAAGTGGGCCGAGCGCGGCAAAACGGTTGCCGTCATCTCCAGCGGCGACGCCGGGTTGTACGGCATGGCGGGGCTCGTGTATGAAGTGTTGATCGAAAAAGGGTGGACGAAAGCGAGTCCGATTGAAGTCGAAGTCATCCCCGGCATTTCCGCGATTCATTCGTGCGCGGCGCTGCTTGGCGCCCCGATTATGCACGATGCCTGTACGATCAGTTTGAGCGATCATTTGACGCCGTGGGAGCTGATTGAAAAGCGGATTGACGCCGCGGCGGCGGCCGATTTTGTCATTGCGTTGTACAATCCGAAAAGCGGGCGGCGCACTCGGCAGATTGTGGAGGCGCAGCGCATCCTGCTCCGCCATCGTGCGCCGACAACGCCCGTTGGACTCGTGAAAAGTGCGTACCGCGAACGGCAGCATATCGTTCTCACCGACTTGGCGCATATGCTGGACCATGAGATCGGCATGTTGACGACGGTCATTATCGGCAACTCGACGACTTTTGTTTACGATGGGCTCATGATCACGCCGCGCGGCTACCAGCGCAAGTATCAACTAGCAGCCGCCGTCCAGCCGCTCAAACCGCATGAACGGCTGCGCAAAGAGGCAGAGCCATGGGCGCTCGACCAGACGAAGCCGCTGAGAGAGCCGGACGAAGAAAACGGAGAAGCGTTTCGGCCGTTTGTCGCGGCTGCCTCCGCTTTCGGGGACGAGAAAGACCGCGGTTTTGCCGCCGTAGCGGTTTTGCCGCCAGCTGTGGACGCGGCGGCGAAGGAAGCTGGATTGGCGCCGGCAGCTTCCGCTTTTCCGCTGCCGGAGGAGCCATTCGTCCAAACGGAAAACCGGCCGTCATCCGCTCTGTTGCATCGGGTGAGAGAAACAGCGGAGGACGCGCTTGCAGCATTGGAAAGAAGAACGACAAAGAAGGCGTCCGCCGTGCTGTTCGAAGCGGCAGTGAGCCCAGGGGTGGCCAACAAGCAGTTTACTCCGGAGCAGCTCATCGCGCTTGCCGAAGCGGTCGGACCGGACGGGAAAATGACGTACACGCCGGATCATTATATCAAAATCGAGCGGGTGACAGAGGATCCAAAAGGGCTTGTCGATCGGCTCGCTGCTGTCGGACTGATGGTGATGCCGGTTGGTGATGTGCTGACGGTGAAGGCATGTGATTTTTGCGATGGAGAGAAAAAAGACGCCATTCCATATGCCGAGGAATTGGCGCGGCGATTTGGGGGCATGGCGCTGCCGAAAGAGTTGAAGCTTGGCATCAACGGCTGCGGCATGGCATGCTACGGCGCGGTGCGCGAAGACATCGGGCTTGTGTACCGGAAAGGGAAATTTGACTTGTTTTTAGGCGGGAAAACGGTCGGCCGCAACGCCCATCCTGGCCAGCTCGTTGCGGAAGGCATCCCGCCGGAAGAGATGGTGGCCATTGTGGCGGACATCATTGAACAGTACAAAGAACATGCTCATCCGAACGAACGATTTCATAAGTTTTTTGCCCGCGTGAAACAAATCGGCCGCTTTTCGTACGAGGAGGCCAAGACGGCGGCGAAGATCGAAACGCCGGCATGCGGTGAGTAACCTCGGATGGAGTGATATAAAAGAGAGGAGAGCGAATATGAGAGCCATTTTGTTTGTCGGCCATGGAAGCCGCGACCCGGAAGGAAATGAGCAAGTACAGCAGTTTGTCGACCGCCTGCGGCCGCGTCTTTCTGCTTCTTTCCATGTTGAAACGAGTTTTCTAGAGTTTGGCCGTCCGTCGATCAGCGAAGGAATCGCGCGGTGCGTTGAGGCCGGAGCGGCGGAAGTGGCGGTCATTCCGCTCATTTTATTGCCGGCTGGGCATTCGAAGCTGCACATCCCGGCGGAAATCGATGAGGCGAAAGCGCGCTATCCGCACATCATGTTTCGATATGGACGGCCGATCGGCGTTCATGAGCAGACGTTCGCGATTTTGCGCGAGCGTCTGCAAGAAATCGGCGAGCGGCCGGAGCAGCCTGATGACGGAACAGCGGTCATTTTGCTTGGCCGCGGCGGGAGCGACCCGGACGCGAACAGCGACTTGTATAAAATCGCCCGCTTGTTTTGGGAACAAACGGGCTATGCGCTCATCGAGCCGGCGTTTATGGGGGTGACGACGCCGTCGCTTGATGACGCCGTCCGCCGCTGTCTCATGCTTGGGGCGAAGCGGATCGTCGTTTTGCCGTATTTTTTGTTCACCGGTGTGCTCATCAAGCGGCTTGAACGGCAAGTGGCGCAATACCGCCTCGATCACCCGCACGTCTCATTTGCGCTGGCCGATTATGTCGGCTTTCATCCGAAACTGATCGATATCGTGCTTGACCGCCTGCAAGAAGTGCTCGATCAAACGGTGGCGATGAACTGCGATGTCTGTCAATACCGGCTGCACGTTTCTCACCATCATCATCACCATCATCACTAAAAAACAAAAAGGAGGAGCGCTGATGATTTTGATGTTGGCAGGGACGAGCGATGCCCGCGAATTGGCGGTGATGATCCAACAAGCTGGCTATTCGGTCACGGCGACGGTCGTCACCGATCACGCGGCCGAACAGCTTCGGTCATCCGGCATTCGCGCCTACGTCGGCCGCTTGGATGCGTCCCAGCTTGCCGAGCTGGCCAAAGCCGAGGGAGCCAAAGCGATTGTCGATGCGAGCCATCCATTTGCGGAGGAGGCGTCGAAAAACGCCATGCAAGCGTCGGCCGCTGCCGAATTGCCGTACATCCGCTATGAGCGGCAGGCGTCTTCGCTTTCATCCGAGAAGGTGACGTTTGTCGATAGCTATGAAGAAGCCGCCGAGCTGGCGGCGGAAAAAGGCGGCGTCGTGATGCTGACGACCGGCAGCAAAACGCTCGACATTTTCGCCGCGAGGCTCATCGGGCGCCCGGACGTCAAGGTGATTGCACGGATGCTCCCGAGAAAAGACAATTTGGACAAATGCGAGCGTCTTGGGTTTTCCCAAGAGCAGATCGTCATGATGCAAGGGCCGTTTACGAAAGAGCTCGATCGGGCGCTGTACCGCCATTTCGGCGTCACGGTCGTCGTCACGAAAGAAAGCGGCAAAGTCGGGTTTGTCGATGAGAAAATCGCTGCCGCCGAGGAGCTCGGCATCGAGGTCATCGTCATCCGCCGCCCACGGTTGTCATACGGCATCGTGCATCACGATTTTGCCGGCGTGCTCGATGCGTTGAAGCAACATGCGCCGCTTCCAACCGTGTAAAACGTGTTTTCAGAAAAAACAGCAAAACGTTTTTCGCGCCAATGGCGTCCCATGCGTCTGAGCTTGTTGCCTTCATGCGGGAAGCGAAGCGCACGGATGGAAGGAATGGGCTTCTAGCGGCCGCTCATGCAAGCGATCATGAAGAAAGGAGAGAATTGTCATGGACTTCCATACAACATTTCGTCCGGCGACGGTGCAGCCGGAACAAATTGAAGCGCGCAGCTTTCAAATCATTGATGAAGAGATCGGCGAGCATTCATTTACAGAAGAACAATACCGAATCGTTCAGCGCGTCATCCATGCATCGGCTGATTTTGAGCTGGGCAAAAGCCTCATTTTCCACCCGGATGCGATCCGCTCAGGCATTGATGCCATTCGCAGCGGCAAGCTCGTCGTCGCCGATGTGCAAATGGTGCAAGCCGGCGTCAATCAAGCGCGGCTTGCGAAGTTCGGCAGCGCGGTGCGCGTCTATATTTCTGATGAAGACGTGATCGCGGAAGCGAAACGGTTGAATACGACGAGGGCGATTGTGGCTATGCGCAAAGCGGTGAAAGAAGCGGAAGGCGGCATTTTTGCCATCGGCAACGCTCCGACAGCGTTATTGGAGCTCATTCGCCTCATCAAAGAAGGAGAGGCGCGGCCGGGATTGGTGATCGGCTTGCCGGTCGGATTCGTCTCGGCGGCGGAATCGAAAGAAGAATTGGCGAAGCTCGATGTGCCGTTCATCACCAACCGCGGCCGCAAAGGAGGAAGCACCGTGACTGTCGCCGCCTTGAATGCGTTATCGCTGCTTGCCGAGCGAGCGTGACGAACGATGGAAACGAAAAAAAACGCTGCGTGAAGGGTATACGACCGGATCGTGCGCGACAGCGGCAACGAAAGCCGCGCTCACGGCGCTCATCACTGGCCAAGTGCAGGCGGAGGCGACGATTCGGATTCCGATCGGGCGGGTGGTGACCTTTTCGCTCGCCTCTTGTTCGTTCGATGGCGAAACGGCGACGGCCTCGGTCGTGAAGGATGGCGGCGATGACCCAGATGCGACGCACGGCGCGCTCATCGTTTCCACTGTCTCGTGGGCCTCGTCGCCGGGCGTTCATATCGACGGCGGTGAAGGGGTCGGACGCGTCACCAAACCCGGCTTGCCGGTGCCGGTCGGGGAAGCGGCGATCAATCCAGTGCCGCGGCAAATGATCCGCGAAGCCGTCAATGAAGTGCTGGCGCAATACGGTCTACATCGCGGGGTGAAGGTCGTCATTTCTGTGCCCGGCGGCGAGGAAATCGCCAAAAAAAACGTTGAACCCGAGACTAGGCATCATTGGCGGCATTTCGATTTTGGGGACGCGCGGCATCGTCGTTCCGTTCTCCACCGCCGCCTACCGGGCGAGCATCGTGCAGGCGCTTCAAGTGGCGAAAGCGAACGGCTGCCGCCATGTTGTCATCACAACCGGGGGGCGGAGCGAGAAATACGCCATGCAAGAATATCCGCATTTGCCGGAAGAAGCGTTTATCGAAATGGGCGATTTTGTCGGCTTTACGCTGAAACAATGCAAACGGCTTGGCATCAAGATGGTGTCGATGGTCGGGATGATGGGGAAATTTTCGAAAGTCGCTCAAGGAGTGATGATGGTGCACTCGAAAAGCGCCCCGGTCGACTTTGGCTTTTTGGCTGCCATCGCCGAGCAGGCAGGTGCTGGCCCAGAACTGGTGGCTGCGGTGCGCGGCGCGAATACGGCGGCGCAAGTCGGCGACATGATGCAAGAGGCCGGTTGCATGAAGTTTTTCGAGCTTTTGTGCGAAGCGTGCTGCCAGGCGGCGCTTCACGAAGTGGGAGGCGGTCTGACGGTGGCGACGTCCATTTACACAATGAACGGACAACAATTAGGAAAGGCGGTGCAGACCGATGGGGACGATGAAGTTGATCGGTGTGGGTGCTGATGGGCAAGCAAGTCTTCCTGAGCTGTATCGACGCTGGATTGATGAAAGCGAGCTGCTTGTCGGCGGCGAACGGCAGCTGGCGATGTTTCCTGAATACAAAGGAGAAACGATCATCATCCGCCGCGGACTGGCGGAGCTGGTGGAGCGGCTCCGCCATGAGACGCGCAACACGGTCGTGCTTGCTTCCGGCGATCCGCTCTTTTACGGCATCGGCAGCTATTTGGCCGGCAAATTGCCGATCGACGTGTATCCGGCCGTCAGCTCAGTGCAATGGGCGTTTGCGAAAATGGGCGAGTCTTGGCAAGACGCGGCGTTTGTCAGCGTCCATGGCCGGCCGCTCACCGGTTTGGCTCAGCGGGTCGACGGGCGGCGCAAAGTCGCCATCTTAACCGATGAGACGAACTCGCCGGCCGCCATCGCCCGCTATTTGCTCGAGTACGGCATGACGGAATATGAGGCGTTTGTCGGCGAGGAGCTCGGCGGGCCGAATGAGCGATGCCGGTTTTTCAAGCTAGAAGAAATGGCAGAAACCGAGTTTCTTCCATTAAACATAGTCATTTTGCGGCAAACCGCTCCTGGTCCGATTTGGCCGCTCGGCATTGACGATGATGAATTTTTCCAACGCAAGCCGGACAAAGGGCTGATTACAAAGAAAGAAATTCGCGTCTTAAGCGTAAGCGCCTTGCGCTTGCGCCCGGACAGCGTCGTCTGGGACATTGGGACGTGCACCGGTTCGGTCGCGATTGAAGCGGCGAAAATCGCCCGCGACGGGGCGGTGTTTGCGATTGAAAAAAATGAATACGACCTCGAGATTTGCCGGCAAAACTTGCGCAAATTCCGCGTTGACATCACGCTTGTGCACGGCAGGGCGCCCGATCGGCTCGATGAGTTTGCCGACCCGGATGCCATCTTTATCGGCGGCACGTCAGGCGCGATGTCGCCGTTGTTGGACGTCTGTGCGAAACGGCTGAAGAAAAATGGACGCATCGTGATCAACGCGGCAACGGTTGAGACGCTTGCTGAAGCGGGCCGCGAGCTGCGCAGCCGTGGATTTCATGTTGACATCACGCTCGCGCAAGTGTCGCGAAGCAAGCCCATTTTAGAGTTGACGCGCTTTGAGGCGCTCAATCCGGTGTATATCATGACAGCCAAGCGGGAGGGAGACGAATGACCGGCACGTTGTACGGCATCGGTGTTGGCCCGGGCGATCCAGAGCTCATGACGGTGAAAGCATACCGCCGCCTAAAAGAAGCGGATGTCATCGCCTATCCAAAAAAAGGGCGGCAAAGCAAAAGCTATGCCGAACAAATTATCGACGCGTATTTTGCGCCGGAGGAAAAACGCCGGCTTGGGCTTCATTTTCCGATGACAAAAGACGTGGCCGTGCTTGAACCAAAATGGAACGAAGCAGCCGACGCCATTTGGGCGGAACTGTCGGCTGGGCGCGATGTGGCGTTTGTCACCGAAGGCGATCCGCTGTTGTACAGCACGTTCATCCATTTGATGCATGTGATGGAGCGACGCTATCCAGACGCGCCGATCGAAGTCGTCCCCGGCGTCAGCTCGGCGAACGCCGCCGCCGCCCGGCTTCGCCTGCCGCTTGCGGACGGCGATGAGCAAGTGGCGATCGTGCCGGCGCGTGACGACTATGAAGCGATGAAAGCCGCGATTCTTGCACATGATTGTGTCATCTTTTTTAAAGTAGCAAAAGTGATCGACTTGATGATCCGCCTCCTGCGCGAGCTCGATTTGCTTCATCGCGCCGCTGTTGTGACGAAAGTGACGTCCGGCGAGGAAGTCGTGTGGAAGGTCGAGGAGCTCGACGGAGCGGAGCTCGAATATTTGACATTGATGGTGGTGAGAAAGTGAAGCTGTATATCGTAGGAGCGGGGCCGGGAGCGCCGGATTTGATCACGGTTCGCGGCGCCGAGCTTCTTGCTGCTGCCGACGCCATTTTTTACACAGACTCGCTAGTGAGCGCGGAATTGATCGAGCGCTACCGGAAGCCGGAAGCGGAGGTGTTTCATACGGCCGGCATGCATTTGGAGCAAATGGTGGCGATGATGGCCGACAAGGTGAGACAAGGCCGGCTCGTCGTGCGCGTCCATACCGGTGATCCATCGATTTACGGGGCGACGCTCGAGCAAATCGCCTTGTTGAAAGAAGAAGGAATTGAAGTGGAAATCGTCCCCGGCGTCAGTTCGGCGTTTGCCGCCGCGGCCGCCGTGCAGGCGGAGCTCACCGTTCCGGAATTGACGCAGACGGTCATTTTCACCCGCGCCGAGGGGCGGACGCCGATGCCGCCGCGTGAGAAATTGCAGGAGCTGGCGCAGCATCATTGCACGCTCGTTCTTTTTTTTAAGCGCGACGCTTGCCAAAAAAGTAAGCGCGGCGCTCCTTGAAGCGGGCTGGAGCGGTGATACGCCTGTCGCGATCGTCTATAAGGCGACATGGCCGGATGAAGTTGTGATTCGTTCCACCGTTGCCACAATGGCTGACGATATGCGGCGCCATGGTGTGACGAAACACGCGATCATGTTGGCCGGTTGGGCGCTCGATCCCCATATTCATGAGCGCGGCTACCGTTCGAAGCTGTACGACCGCACGTTTACGCACGGATATCGAAAGGGGGAGAAGTAAGGTGGGGGCTGCTGCCGCGAACAACGAAAGACACGGCGCCTATGCTGTCGTGGCCATTACGAAACACGGGGTCGAGATCGCCCGACGCCTTGGAGGCGCTCTTGCGGGAGCGGACGTTTATTATACGGATAAATTCGCCCGCGGCGATGAAGCCAAGCACGGGATCCGCTTGTTTTCCGGCAACGTCAGGGCCTTGTTGCCGGAGTTGTTCGCCCGCTATGACGGACTCATTTGCATCATTTCGCTCGGCGCTGTCGTGCGGATGATCGCTCCGCTGTTAAAAGACAAAAAGACCGATCCTGCGGTCGTGGTGATCGATGATAAGGCTGAACATGTGATCAGTGTTCTTTCCGGCCATTTGGGCGGAGCGAACGAACTGACGCGGCGTGTGGCCGCCATATTGGGCGCCCGCCCGGTCATTACGACCGCTTCCGACGTGCAGCAGACAATCGCCGTCGATCTGTTCGGTCGCCAGTTCGGCTGGGAATGGGAATCGGCCGACAAGCTGACACCGGTGAGCGCCGCGGTCGTGAATGAAGAGCCGGTGGCGATCGTGCAAGAGTCGGGGGAACCCGATTGGTGGCCGGAGGGCCGGACGCTGCCGAAAAACATCACCGTGTACGGCTCAATCGCGGAAGCGCTCGCTGCCCGCCCGGCGGCCGCGCTTGTGGTCACTCATCGCCTGCTTGCACCGGAAGAAGAGGCCATTTTGCAAAACGGCGTTTTGTATCGCCCGAAAGTAATCGCGCTTGGCATCGGCTGCAACCGCGGCACATCGGCTGACGAAATCGAAGCGGTCATCCATGAGACGCTCAATGAGCTGCGCTTTTCGATGAAAAGCGTCAAAGCGGTGTGCACCATTGATTTGAAAAAGGATGAACAAGGACTTTTGGAGGTAGTCAACAAATATAGATGGGAATTGGTTGCGTATACGCCAGAAGAGCTGAACACGGTGCCGATCGAAGCGCCGTCGGAAACGGTGTACCGCTACACCGGCGCGTATGGGGTGAGCGAGCCGGCGGCGAAATTGTACAGCGGGGCCGATCGGCTGGCGCTGGTGAAAAAGAAGTCCGGCAATGTGACGATTTCCGTAGCGCTCATCGATCATCAAAAGAAAGCGACCATGCAGGGAAAGGGGAAAGAGGCATGCGACGGCTTGTCATCGCCGCACCGGGAAGCGGCGCCGGCAAAACGACCGTGACGCTTGGATTGATGGCGGCCATGAGGCAGCAAGGATATACGGTGCAAGGGTTTAAATGCGGCCCGGACTACATCGACCCGACTTACCATACGGCTGTGACCGGCCGGCCGGCGCGCAACTTGGACAGTTGGATGATGGGAAGCGAAGCGGTCAAAACGGTGCTCGCCAACGGTTGTCAAGGGGCTGATATCGCCATCATCGAGGGGGTGATGGGGCTGTTTGACGGGAAACAGCCGCTTTCTGACGAGGGGGCGACGGCTGAAATCGCCGTATTGACCGAAAGCCCGGTGCTGCTTGTCGTCGATTGTTCCGGCATGGCCCGCAGCGCCGCCGCCATCGTCCATGGGTTTCAAACGTTTCGCCCCGATGTGCGCCTCGCCGGCGTATTTGCCAACCGCGTCGGCAGCGAAGGGCATTTTCGGCTCGTCAAAGCGGCCATCGAGCAAACGTGCGGGGTGCCGGTCGTCGGGTTTCTCACGCAAGACGAAGCGTTGGCGCTGCCAGAGCGCCATTTAGGGCTCGTGCCGTCGGTGGAGCGCGGCGAACTGGATTCGTTTTTTGCCGAACTGGGGAGAAAGGTGGCGCGCACGATCGATTGGGAGACGCTTCTTTCGATTGCAGAAGCGCCAGCCCTTTGTTCTCCGGCGCCGCTCATTCGCCCTTCGCGGCCGTATCGCGTGCGCGTGGCGGTTGCCAAAGATGCCGCCTTTCATTTTTACTATCCGGAGAATCTGGAGATGCTTTCTGCCTGCGGCGCGGAGCTTGTCTACTTTTCTCCGCTCGCCGGCGAGCCGCTTCCGGATGGGGTGAACGGATTGTATATCGGCGGCGGCTTCCCGGAGGAATTTGCCGCTGAGCTGGCGCGGCAGACGGCGGCGAAACAGTCGATCCGGGCGGCGATTGAATCCGGTTTGCCGACGCTGGCTGAGTGCGGCGGATTTATGTTTCTCACCGAACAGCTTGTGACGACGAGCGGGGAGGCGTACGACATGGTCGGCGTCATTCCGGGGAAGGTCGTGATGAAGACGAAGCTCGCGGCGCTTGGCTATCGCGAAGTGCGCGGGCGGAAAGGGAATTTTCTATTGCCGGAAGGAGAAACAGCGCGCGGACATGAATTCCATTATTCGGTGTACGAACCGCGGAGCGAGACGCCGTTTGCTTATGACACGAGCGGCCGGAAAGGAACAAAGCCGGACGGTTGTCTAGTGCACCGGCTTGTCGCTGGCTACGTTCATTTCCATTTCACGTCCGCCCCGGCGATGGCCGAACGGTGGCTTGCCGAATGCGAGCGGGTGAAACGCGATGGCTAGAGCGCTGCCGATCATGTTTCAAGGCACCCATTCCGATGCCGGCAAAAGCGTCATCGCAACCGCCTTTTGCCGCATGTTCGCCCAAGACGGCTGGAAGACGGCGCCGTTTAAGTCGCAAAACATGTCGTTAAACTCATATGTAACGCCGGACGGGAAAGAAATCGGCCGGGCGCAAGGCATTCAGGCCGAAGCAGCCGGAGTGGCGGCGCGCGCCGAGATGAATCCGATTTTGATTAAGCCAAGCCGCGAGCATGAATCGCAAATCGTTGTGCTTGGCAAACCGTACGGCAATATGCAGGCGTTCGCTTACCGGAACGAGTTTTTCCACCAAGGGTTGGCTGTCATCCGTCAGTCGCTCGAAACGTTGATGAATGAGTATGACCGGATTGTCATTGAAGGAGCGGGAAGCCCGGCGGAAGTAAACTTAAACGACCGCGAGCTCGTCAACATGCGCATCGCCCGCCTCGCCAACGCTCCGGTCGTGTTGATCGGCGATATTGAGCGGGGCGGGGTGTTCGCGAGCCTCGTTGGAACGCTGTGGCTGCTTGAGCCTGAGGACCGAAAGCGGGTCATTGGGGTCATCATTAACAAGTTTCGCGGCGATGTGGCGCTGCTTAAGCCGGGGCTTGATTGGTTTGAGCAGCACACCGGCGTGCCGGTGCTTGGCGTCGTTCCCTATTTGCCTGATTTGGCGATCGATGCTGAAGATTCGCTGTCGCTTGAGCGGTTTGCTTCATCTGTCGGGGGAGAGGAAGCGATTGATGTCGTGGTCATCCGCTGTCCGAAAATCGCCAATTTCACCGACATCGACCCGTTTTTGGCAGAACCGGACTGCCGCGTCCGGTTGGTCACGCACGCCGATGAGCTTGGCGCGCCGGATGTAATCGTGCTTCCCGGCAGCAAAAACACGATCGAAGACTTGATTTATATGAAGAAAAGAGGACTCGCTTCCCGCATTGTGTCGCTTGTCAATGAAGGAAAAGCGAGAGTCGTCGGCTTATGCGGCGGCTATCAAATGCTTGGCGCCGTCATCCGCGATCCGTATGGAGTCGAGACGCCGCTCCCGGAAGTAAAAGGGCTTGGTTTGCTGCCGATTGAAACGACGCTTGAGCGGACGAAAATCACGATCCGTACGGAAGGGATGCTTACGTGGGCGGGCGAGCGGTTTTCGGTGCAAGGATACGAGATTCATATGGGCCGCTCGGCGCCGCTTCCTGGCTATGCGCCGCTTATTGAGGCGGACGGCCGCCATGAAGGGGCGAAGCACAGTGATGAGCGGGTGCTGGGCACGTACATGCACGATTTGTTTCATAACGATGCGTTCCGCACCGCGTTTTTCAACAGCATTCGCCGCCAAAAAGGAATCGCCCCTTCTGGCGTCCGACCCTTTCGCTCGCTCAAAGAAAAGGCGTTCGACCGGCTTGCCGCTCATGTCCGCCAGCACGTGGCGGTCGAGCGGATCGAACAGATGATGCGTCAATTTGGCTGTCGCGATCACAGTTGAAGTCCAACAACGGGAAGACACCAAGGCAATGGGCGTTGATTTGGGACTTCGTTATATCGCCGTTGTCAGCATTGGAACGAAATCGTTGTTTTTCAAGGGTAGCCAATGCGCTTTCATTCGCCGACGATATGCGGCTTTGCGGCGAACGTTGGGCAAAGCGAAGAAGTTCCATATGATTCGCAAAATCGGCCGTAAAGAGTCCCGCTGGATGAAGGATCGAAACCATAAAATCAGCCGTCAACTCGTCCGTTTTGCCCTCGCCAACGGTGTTGGCGTGATTCGGATGGAAGCGTTGACAGGGATTCGGAAGCGGGCAACATCGTCCAAAGAAGCAGGACGAAGCCTTCATTCTTGGTCGTTTCATCAACTGCAAACGATGATTGCCTATAAAGCGGAAATGGCGGGCATTCGGGTGGAGTGGGTGAAGCCGACCTATACAAGCCAAACATGCCGATGCGGGCATCGGGAGAAAGCGAACCGAAACGGCACCCGCTTCCGATGCCAAAAGTGCGGATATGCGATTCATGCCGATCTGAATGGCGCGATCAACATCGCCAAAGCGATTTCGGGCTTCGCCGCCGAACCTAGCGCACTGGTCACA
>NZ_ATCO01000066.1:0-33678 GCF_000422025.1 Geobacillus sp. WSUCF1
AACTTTTGGTGAAGAGCCAAGCAGGAAAAGGGGAAGAAATAGATGGAACCGTTATTTTCATTGCAAAACTTGACGTATCGCTATGATGGGGGAGCCACGATTTTTCAGCAATTCTCATTTTCCATTTTTCCAGGGGAGACCGTGCTTCTCACCGGCCCCAATGGAGTGGGGAAAACGACTCTTTTGCATATTATTTCGGGATTGCTCGATAAAGGAGAGCTGCATTATCAAGCCTTTTATAAAGGCAATCCGATTCAGCTTCCCGACATGCGCGCTCATTTGTCTTATGTGACATCCGAGACTGTCATGTTTTCAAAATTGACGGGTTATGAAAATATCGAATGTTTCCGGCTTTTATGGAAGCTGGATCAACAGTACGTCCGCAAAGCGAACGAATTATGCAGTCTGCTTGGAATGGAGGAGATGCTCCCGCTCCCGGTGGATCAGTATTCATTAGGAACAAAACAAAAACTGCATATTGCGATTGCTTTAGCCCGCCCGGTCGAATTGTATTTGATGGATGAACCGTTCAATTCCCTTGATAGGCTAAGTCGCGATCGGTTGGCGGAGTGGATTCAAGGCGACCGTCAACATGCTTATCTCATTGCTTCTCACGTTCATCAAGAGCGCTTCCCTGGCTCCCGCATAATCTCGCTTACACGTCCAAACAATGAAGATAAAATAGAAAAATGACGGCGGGATCTTCAGGAAAAATTCAGTTTTCATACGTGTGATCAAGGATTTTTCCGTTGCACTTTCCACTCTCCTATGTTCTAATTAGGAATAGTGAACATCAAGAAGACGGGGGGCTGGAAGTGAACGGGGAAGAGATCATCCGCTTCGAGCGAGTGACGAAGGAATACGACGGAACGGTCGTATTGGATGACGTCAGTTTTGCGATGGAGCGCGGGAAGTTTTATACGCTGCTTGGCCCGTCAGGGTGCGGGAAGACGACGATTTTGCGGCTGATTGCCGGGTTTATCGAACCGACGGAAGGAACGATTTATTTCCACGGGAAGCCGATTCAAAACGTCCCGCCGAACAAACGGCAAGTCAACACTGTCTTTCAAGACTATGCGTTGTTTCCTCACCTCGATGTGTTTGAAAACGTGGCATTTGGCTTGCGCGTGAAAAAGATGAAAGAAGCGGACATCCGCCAAAAAGTGAGCGAAGCGCTCCGGTTTGTCAACTTGGAAGGCTATGAGCGCCGCCGCATTCAAGAGATGTCCGGCGGCCAACGCCAGCGCGTCGCCATTGCCCGGGCGATTGTCAATGAACCTGAGGTGTTGCTCTTGGATGAACCGCTGTCAGCCTTGGATTTGAAATTGCGCACGGAAATGCAGTATGAACTTCGCGAACTGCAGCGCCGCTTAGGGATTACGTTCATTTTTGTCACGCATGATCAAGAAGAAGCATTGGCGATGTCCGATTACATTTTTGTTCTGAATAAAGGAAAAATTCAGCAGTTTGGGACGCCGAAAGACATTTACGACGAGCCCATCAACCGATTCGTCGCCGATTTCATCGGGGAATCGAACATTTTGTCGGGGCGCATGATCGACGATTTCCTCGTCGAATTCGCGGGCAAGCGGTTTGTTTGCGTTGACCGCGGCTTTGCCCCGAACGAACCGGTTGATGTCGTCATCCGCCCGGAAGATTTGGAGCTCACAGCGCCGGAAGACGGGCAGATCGTCATCCGCGTCGATTCGCTCTTATTCCGCGGCGTTCATTATGAAATTTGCGGCTACGATAAAAACGGCAACGAATGGCTTGTCCATTCGACGAAAAAGGCCGAAGTCGGGGAAATGGTCGGCCTTCGTTTTGAGCCCGAAGCGATTCACGTCATGCGGACCGAAAAGGAGGATGAGGGCGCATGACGGAACGGGCGTGGCGGAACTGGTATTTAGTCCCTTATGGCATTTGGTTGGTGCTGTTTGTCGTGGCCCCGATTGTCTTTTTGGTGTATGAATCGTTTTTGGATCTTGACGGCCATTGGACGTTGTCCAACTACAAAGCGGTGTTGACGCCCATTTATTTGAAAATGATGGCGTATTCGTTTTGGTACGCGTTTTTGATTACTCTTGTGTCGGTATTGATTGGCTATCCGACCGCCTATTGGCTGACGAAGACGCGGCACAAGCAGCTATGGCTGTTGTTGCTTATTTTGCCGATGTGGGTGAATTTGCTGCTGAAGGTGTATGCGTTTTTAGGGCTGCTCGGCACGTACGGGCTGGCCAACGCCCTGTTGCAGACGCTTGGCATTGGAGCGCGGCAGCTGTTGTTTACCGATTTCAGTTTTGTGTTTGTGTCGGTGTACATTTTTATTCCGTTTATGGTGCTGCCGATTTTCAACGCGCTGGAGGAGCTGCCGCCATCGCTTGTCGATGCCGCCCGCGATTTAGGCGCTTCAGCGTGGACGACGTTCCGCCGCGTCGTTTTCCCGCTCACGCTTAGTGGGGTGAAGGCCGGCTGCCAAGCGGTGTTCATCCCGTCGTTGTCGTTGTTTATGATTACGCGCCTTGTCGCTGGCAACCGCGTCATTACGCTCGGCACCGCCATTGAACAGCATTTTCTTGTCACCCAAAACTGGGGAATGGGGGCGACGATCGCTGTTGTGTTAATGATCGCGATGGCGGTCATCGTCGGCCTGACAGGAAGTGGAAGAAAAGAGGGAAGCCGATGAAACGGACGCATTGGTGGGGACGTGTGTACCTGTTAGCCGTGTTTGCCGTGATGTATACGCCGATTGTGTATTTGATGTATTATTCGTTCAACAGCGGCGGGACGATGCACGATTTTCAATCGTTCACGTTGAAGTGGTACCGCGACGTGCTGTCCGACGACCGCTTGCTCATCATCGTTTTGAATACAATCGTCATCGCGCTGCTGTCGGCGGCGGTCGCGACCATACTTGGGGTCATCGGGGCGCTCGCCATTTACTATGTCAAGCGGCAGCGAACGAAAAACGCTCTTCTCGCTCTCAACAACGTGCTGATCGTCAGCCCAGACGTCATCATCGGCGCTTCGTTTTTGCTGCTGTTTACGATAGCCGGCATCAAGCTCGGCTTTACATCCGTGCTGTTGTCCCATATCGCTTTTAGCGTGCCGATTGTCGTGTTGATGGTGCTGCCGAAACTCGAGGAAATGAGCCCGACGCTGATTGATGCGGCTAGAGATTTAGGAGCAGGGCCTTGGCAAGTGCTGTCAAGCGTCGTGCTGCCGTTTTTGGCGCCAAGCATATGGGCGGGCTTTTTCATGGCGCTTACGTATTCGCTCGATGACTTCGCCGTGACGTTTTTTGTCACGGGAAATGGATTCTCGACGCTGTCGGTGGAAATTTATTCGCGGGCGCGCCAAGGCATTTCGCTGTCCATTAACGCCCTGTCGACGCTGTTATTTTTATTTACGATGCTGCTTGTCATCGGTTATTATGTGCTCAGCCAAAAAGGCGGCCGAATGTACGGGATAGGGGGGCGAAAGTAGGTGAAACGGCTTGTCCAAGGGTTTGCGGCCGTGTTTATCGCGGCGTTCGTCCTCATGTTCATCACCCACCGGTTGAACGAAGCGGAAGGGTACGGCGGAGGCAAAACGGTGACCGTTTACAACTGGGGCGATTACATCGACCCTGCGCTCATTCGAGAGTTTGAAAAAGAGACAGGGTGGAAAGTGATTTACCAAACGTTCGATTCCAACGAGGCGATGATGGCGAAAATCGCCCAAGGCGGGGCGACGTTTGATGTCGCCGTTCCGTCCGATTACGCCATCAGCAAAATGATCGAGGAAAAGCTGCTTCTGCCGCTTGATCACCGAAAGCTTCCCAATTTGCAATATATCGAACCGCGGTTTCTCAACTTGCCGTTTGACCCGCACAACCGGTATTCAGTGCCGTATTTTTGGGGAACGGTCGGCATCGTCTACAACCGCGAGATGCTTGGCGGCAAAAGAATGACGAGCTGGAACGACTTATGGGATCCAAGCTTGCGCAATCAAATTTTGCTTGTCGACGGGGCGCGGGAAGTGATGGGGATGGCGTTGAACAGCCTCGGCTATTCGCTGAATGACACGAACAAAGCCCATTTGCAAGAAGCGAAGCGGAAGCTCGACCGGCTTATGCCGAACGTGAAGGCGATTGTCGGCGATGAAATCAAGCTGCTTCTCGCCGACGAGGAAGCGGCCATCGGCGTCGTCTGGTCAGGCGACGCGGCCGAAATCATTGCCGAAAACGACAAGCTCGACTATGTCGTGCCGAAAGAAGGCTCCAACTTATGGTTTGACAACATGGTCATTCCGAAAACAGCGAAAAACATCGAAGGAGCGCACGCGTTCATCAACTTTATGCTCGACCCGAAACACGCGGCGCAAAACGCCGAGTATGTCGGCTATTCGACGCCGAATAAAAAGGCGCTTCGCTATTTGCCAAAAGACATCGCGGGCGATCGGCGCTTTTACCCCGATTTGGATTCAGCAGGGCATCTCGAAGTGTACGAAAACTTAGGAAAACACATGCTCGCCTACTACAACGAGCTGTTTTTGGAGTTTAAGATGCAGCAAAAGTAACCATATAGATGCAACGAAATCGTTTCACATATCCTTGACGAAAAAGTGGCTTATCCATTTTTGACTGTCGAAGGCACAAGCCACAGGCTTGCCTCCGTCACGCCTTAGCGTGACGGAAGACCGAACAACGACTCGCTTCACAGACCCATTCATGGGTCTTTAAGCGGCGTTGTTCGGTCACTCGACAATCGGATGCAATGACCGGTAAAGTTAAAGCTTTACATTGCATCTATACAATCAGAGCAGGCGCCGCCCTCTGTAATAGGGAGATGGGCGCCTGCTTGTCGTTTGCGTAAAGGGTTGCGCCGCTTCCCTAGCACGCGGGAACGAAGAAGCCCATGGGCGGCTTCACATACAAGAAGGGATCGGACGCAGGGAAGAAGAATAGAAAGACATGATATGATGAAAAAGAGGAGGTGGGAACGTTGCCCAATCATTTGCCTATGGAAGAAAATGTGATGGATATGCTCATCGGCGGCTTTTCGGTTGTGATGTTGATCGCGGTTGTGACAATCGTTTTTCTTTGGCGAAGGAATCGAGAAGGGCGAGTGTTTCTGTGGATATTGGCCCATTTCTTGTTGCTGTCTCTGGCTGTTTCATTTGCGCTGAAGGCGATTTCCTTTGATCTTACCCATGCGCAGGCATCCGAAGAAATCTCCCTCCTTCTTGGCAAGGCGGGGATGGCGTGGGGAGCGGGGATGGTTTGTTTGTTGGTCGGTATTGTGAAACTTTCAAGGCGCTGACCGTGATCCCGATAAGCGATAGGATTGGGAAGGAACAACAAGCAACAAAAAGAAGCCATCCACCTTTATCGGCTGACGGTTCCGAGGGGTGGATGGCGTTTGCAAGATGATTCGAGTAAGGAGTTGCCTATGTTGTTTTTCGATTTCTTGGTATGGTCAGTGTTTTCCAGTTGTTTGCGTTCAGCTGTTTCGCGATATAGACGATTTGCCCGATATGATACGAATAATGGTACATTTGCCGCTCAATGGCTTCGATGACGGAATGGGGTTCGCCGCGGATCGTGACCGTCCGCAACAAATCCGTTTCTTGCAGTTCGTTCAGCGTCTGAAAGAAAGCAGACCACCCCTTTTCCCAGCAATCCATGACTTCTTTGCGCGTATGGAAGTCGTTAATAAACTCATCATCGCGGTTTCGGTCCGGTTTTTCCCCATCCGATGACAAAAAGTCTGTCCAGCGCGACACCATATTTCCGCTCATATGTTTGACAATGATGGCGATGCTGTTTGTCTCCTCATGAAAGCAATGGAACAGCTGTTCCTCCGAACATTGGTCCATAGCCTGTTCGGCGGTCTTTTTCATGTCGAGAAAGCGCGCGCGCACCACTCGCAAATATTCTTGGCCGATGTTCATTCACACACCTCCGTCAAAGAAATGCCATCTCTTTTATTCGCCGTCGATGCGGTGATTTCTTTCTATATAAGTTGAAACTTTGTTTTACATCCAGTAGAGCGCCCGCTGCATTCTATCAAAATGACTTGTTATGAAGGAAAACAGAATCGAACAATCGGAAAATCTTTATTGCAACTTATATATGTGACGGCAAAAAAAAAAAGCAACGCCTTGGGCGGACATGACTATGGGTCATGTTTTCGAAGCAGGCGAGTGAATAATCTGATCATAGCGGCACGCTTCTTTGCCCGTGTTGATCAACTGATGTTCGCAGCCGGCGTCGGAATAAAGAGAGCTCTCTTCGCGCAAGATGTCCGTGTTATGAAAACTCCTTTGCTTTCCCTGAGTGCCGAGGATTCATTCGGCATGGTCGCGAAAACATCCTCTCGATTTTCGCCGAAAGGGTGCAAAAGGTGAGGGATAACGTCCACTCTTTTAGACGTAGCTTCCGATTTTTCCATTTTTTCTCGCCCAATGCCATTGTTGCTTCAAGACCAATGAGCCCATGGCCAGCCAGAATAGCGAGATACCGAGAGCAGGAAAGAATACGGGCCATCCTTCATTCACTCCTTGCACGGCCCAAGAAAGAGGAGAAAAGCAGTTGAGAATATGAAACGCTGTCGGCAATACATTCGAAGATAGAAAAAATCCTGAGAAGATCAATAAATAATAAAGCAGCACCTCGGTAACGGCTCCCACTTGCTTTAAGCGAAGGGACAGCCCTAAAATGAACACGCCGATTCCCGTCATCCCGATGAGGCTGACGCCGCCAAAGATGACGATCTCCGTTATCATGGATGCGATTCCCGAGAGAATTTCGGAAAATCCGATCATCAAAGCCGCACAAATGAAAAAGAGCGTCACCCACATGGACGATAACGCGATTTCAGCGATCACTACGCCGATCAAAATTTTCCATGGAGCAGTCTTGGTGGAAAGCACTTGCTCGGCGGTGCCGAGATACGTTTCTTCGATCACCGTGTTGCCGAGCTTCGAGATCAAATGAGCACTTAAGTACCAAAGGCTGAAACCGAACAGTTTGACCGTCGCTTCTTTTCCGGTCTGTATCGGGCTTGCGTACAGCGTACCGAGAAAAAAGACAAATTTAATGATAAGTCCAACGGTAAAATCGAACCAATACCGACGATACTCTGCCCTTTTTTTCAAAAAGGAAGCCCATACGACATTCAAAATTTGCGGGGACAACCGACTCACCTCCTTAGGCGGATAGGTTGGAACGAACAGCGGCCAAAAAATGAGTTTCAAGGTCGGCTGGAGTTGAAAAATGTTCTTTTGTGCCACTCCAAACGATTTTTCCGTCTTGGATAAAGACAAACTTATTTCCAACGGCGTGGGCAAAAGGAATGTCATGGGTGGTGATGAGAACGGCTTTCCACCATTGGTTTTCTTCCGTTAACATGGTGCGGATATGATGCTGCGACTCCACATCAAGGCCAAGAGTCGGCTCATCAAGGAACAAAAACGGCGCTCCTTTCATTAAGGCGATCGCAAATGCCAGTTTTTGTTTCATCCCACGTGAAAGGGTTTGGGTAAGACGCTCAGCGTATGGGGTTAGATTCAACACGGCCATCATTCGTTCGGCTCTTCGTTTTGCTTCAGCACGACTCCATTTGTTCAGCAAGCCGAAGTATAAGAGATTTTCCAAAACAGTTAAATAGGAATAGGAGTTGTCAGCTTCTTCAAATACGACCGCAATCGACTCGCGTGCTTCATCTGGATGGCGGACAACATCCACTCCATTGACATAGATGCTGCCGCTGTCTGGTGCGGTAAGCCCGATGATGCACCTTATTAAAGTAGTTTTTCCGGCTCCATTCGGCCCTAACAGAATAAGCCGATCCCCTTCAACCAGTTCGAGAGAGACATCATGTAATACTTGGCGGTTTGGCGGATAGATTTTGTTTACGTCTTGCACGGTGATCATTTTTTTCTACCCTTCTTTCCTGTATTTAATTGCATTATACAAAAAAAGAAAAAAAGTAAATATTTAAAATTAACGTGACATTAGAAACCGATCAAAAATACACGCCAAGACAGGGACTCCGGGAGCTTGTGTAAAAAGAGGGTCGTTTTCCTTGAAGTCGTCGTCAACACCACGCTTTTTTGAGCAGTTGGACTCCAAGCTCAATATCCTCGAGCGACAAGCCGCTAAAACCGATCTTGATCATGGGTTGGTCCGGCTGTTGGTTCACAAAATAGCGCGAAGTGGGATACACTTTTACCCCACACGATAGGGCGCGCTGAAGCAACTGTTCTTCTGTACAATCCGACTGAACTTTGATTAACACGTATAAACCGGACTGTTCGCCAATAATGGAGATCATATCTCCAAATGCTTTTCGCAGCAGTGATGTTAAGTGCTCCATTTTTCGTCTATACACGAGGCGCATGCGTTTAATATGGCGGCCCCATTCCCCCTCCTCCATAAATTTGGCCATCGCCAATTGGCTGAGGATGGACGCAGTGCTTTCGAAAAGGCGAAACCGCTGCTGATAACGGTCCAAAAGCGACGGCGGCAACACCATGTAACTTAAGCGAATCCCAGGCAGAAACGATTTTGAGAAATTGCCAGATAAATGACTCTTGACGAATCAATGGAGGAAAGAGCAGGAAACGGCTTTTGCGTGTAACGGAATTCGCTGTCGTAATCGTCCTCGATAATATAGCCATCGACGTTGTTCACCCATTGAATGAGCCTGTGCCGCTGCTGGATCGGCATGCTGACTCCCATGGGGCTTTGATGCGAAGGGGTGACATAGATGAGCCGCGATCGCCTGTTCTCGAGCGGCGAAAGATCGATGCCGGTTTCGGAAACAGGCACCGTTTCCAGCTGAAAGCGGTGAAACAAAAACGCTTCTCTGGCGCCGTCATAGCCAGGGTCTTCGACGATCACGCTGTTGAACTCATCTTTTAGAATATGGCCAAGGGAGAGAAGTATTTGCTGTGTGCTGCTTCCAATGATGATGGCGTTTGGCTCTGTGATCACCCCGCGGGATTCGAGAAGATAGATGGAGATTTGTTTGCGCAAGCATAATTCCCCAAACGGATCCCCATAGCGAAAACATCCTTTGGCCGCCAATACTTGATTGGAAATTCTTCTCCATGCTTTAACGGGGAAATGATCGGCATCGACGGTATCGGCGCGAAAATCGACAACAACGGACGTTGCTGCTTCCCTTGCCGATTGGCGTGCAGAAATGCGGGCTTTTGGAATGAAAAGAGGTTCCACTTCATTGGCAAAATACCCTTTTCGTTTTTCCGCGCGAATATATCCTTCCGCTACTAGCTGTTCGTAAGCCATTAAAGTTGTGTTCCGGCTGACATTTAATGATTCGGCGAGTTGGCGAATGGAAGGAAGCGGCTCATTAGCTCGAATGTCGCCTTGTTCAATCAATGATTTCAATTTTTCGTAGATTTGCTTGTATTTAGGCGAGCCGTCCTTCAAGTCAAAAATGATCGTCTTCATGTTCATCCTCCTGACATGTTTATTTTTTTGTTATTGTCACTTTTTTTTATGTCAGTTTTGATTATATTATACATTGTGAACAATGGAATGCTGTAATTGAAAAGATGGGGGGAGAGGACTGATGTATATTCCGAAGCATTTTGTCATCAACGATATGTCTGTCGTCTATGAGGTGATCGAGGAGAACAGTTTTGCCACCTTGGTGTCGATGCATCAAGGGGAGCTGTTTGCCACCCATTTGCCGCTGTTGCTCGATCGAGAGAAAACGTGTTTGTACGGCCATTTTGCCCGTTCGAATCCGCAATGGAACGACATTCAACATCAGACGGTCTTGGCGATTTTCCACGGTCCGCATTGTTATATTTCTCCTTCTTGGTATGAAACGAACCAGGCGGTGCCAACATGGAATTATGTGGCCGTCCATGTGTATGGGAACGTGGAGTTGATCGACGATGAAGAAGAAATCATGCAGTCGCTGCACGATATGGTAGAAAAATACGAAGCACCGGGCAGCCGTTACCAGCTGTCAGAGGTCGATTCTAGGATGCTGTCCGGCATGAACAAAGGAATTCAAGCTTTCAAAATCATCATCAAACGAATCGAAGGAAAAGCCAAGTTGAGCCAAAACCATCCTGCACACCGACAAGAACGGATCATCAAGCAGCTCGAGCAAATGCCATTTGAAAACGAAAAGCAAATCGCTTTCCTGATGAAAAAGCAACAGCAGTGAAATAGAAAATGAAGGAGTGAGATGTGATGGATCTTGCGGCGATCGGTGTGTTTATAGTGGCAGCCACGGCGCTGCTCATCGTCCCCGGACCGGCAGTATTGTACATCATGGCTAGGAGCATGAGCCAAGGAACGAAAGCAGGGGTTGTACCGGTGCTCGGCGTAGCTTTTGGGGGCGCTGTCCATGTTATCCTTGGAGCCGTGGGCGTTTCCGCGATTTTGATGACATCGGCGGCTGCCTTTACGATGATCAAATATTTAGGAGCCGTTTATCTTATCTATTTGGGAGGCAAAACGTTATTTTTTGCTTCCACCAAGGATGAGGAAATCCCGAACACGAAGGCCAAGGAGAAAACATTGGCGCAAGTGTTTTACGAATCTCTATTTGTCGAAGTGACCAATCCAAAAACAGCGCTCTTTTTTCTTGCCTTTTTTCCCCAATTTATTTCGCCTTCTGCTGGATCGGTGGCTGGTCAATTTTTGCTTTTGGGGGAGATATTTGTTGTTCTCGCCTTGCTGAATGACAGCTTGTATGCCATGTTGGCCGCGGGCATCCGAAAACGGCTGGCTGCCAAGAAAGGAAGTGTGAAGGTGATGAACCGGGTGGCGGGCTGTTGTTATATCTTGTTAGGACTATTCTCCGCATTGGCGAACCCTTCGAAACCGTAAGGAAATGGAGGAGTGAATGATGACACGTTTTGTTGTTGAAGACGATGTTTGGGCCATATTTCCCCATGCCAAAATCGGTGTGGTCGTTGCCCAAGGGATTGACAACAGCATCAAGAATGCCAGTGTTTACGAACAAATGCTGCGGGAGGCGGAGAAAGAGGCACGGAAATTCCTAGAGTTTGAAGAGTTGAGCCGCAACCCCGTCATCAGTGTTTGGCGAGAGGCATTTCGACGATTCAGAACAAAAAAAGGGGCGCGTTGTTCGGTTGAAGCGCTGTTGAAAAGAGTGAAAAACGGCCATCACATTCCAACGATCAACCCGCTTGTGGATATCTATAACTGTATTTCATTGCGCTACGGGCTTCCATGTGGTGGAGAGGATATCGACACATTTGTCGGCGACATCCGGCTGGCGCTGGCGGATGGCAATGAACATTCATCCGTTGGGAGGAGAGGAAAACGACCCACCGTATGAAGGGGAAATCGTGTATAAAGATGACATGGGAGTCATATGCCGCTGCTGGAATTGGCGGGAAGCCCAACGGACGATGCTCACCGAACAGACGAAGCGCGCCTTTCTTTGCATGGAATCAATAGATGACACAAGGCATGAAGCGCTTCATCAAGCGTTAGAGGAACTGGCCTGTTTAATACAACGCCATCTTGGCGGTACAGTGAAGAAGCACCTATTGGATGCCCGTCATTCGGAAATACCGATAATAGATTAAGGATCGCTTCAGCCGCTTTGCTCTGGTTGCTTCTGCATCGGCCGCCCCGGCGGGGAAGGGGAGGCGATGCGCCTTGTGAGGCCGATTGTCGGAGCGGCGCTGGTGATCACTGTTGCCGATGTTCTGGTCGGAAGAATGGTTGGCGTCTGATGATGGTTGTCTGTTTAACATTTATCGCTTTTGCCGGTCATTGCACCCGGCTGTCGGGTGACCGAACAACGCTGTTTCCAGGTTGTTGTTCGGTCTTCCGTCAAAGATATGTGAAACGATTTCGTTGCATCTATATATGCAGCCACTCTTTCACAAAATCAGGAAGTGATTCGCGCCAACAGTCGCGCCACCATAATCGAAGTTTTTTAGTGCTCCATCCGATTTCGGTTGTGCGGAGCGAATGAATGCGCCAATACATCGGCCCGCGGAGAAATACACTTTTCCAAGCAGCCGCTTCCAATTGCTTGGATGATAAAACGGCTGGATGCGAATCACTTTCTGTGAAGACAACGGTTTTGGAAGAATGTTCATTGATGCCAGCGATCCAGGATTGAGATACACTCGCTCCCCTGGAAACGACAGTTTCTACGTTTTTCCTATGTTGACGGTATAGTCGGCATGAGGGGAGAACAAGTGAAACAGATGGAATAGCTGCAAAATATCCGGGGCTGTATGCATTTGGATGTCAACGCACTGATCCAATGGATATCGCTTCACCTCAACGGAAGAGATGAGATAGAGCGCATGGTCGTGTTGGTCATAAAACAGGCGGAGCGAACGAAAAAGCGCCATCCGTTTGAAAAGTCCCGCCGTCATCGATAAAAAGCCGTATAAGAGAAACAGCTCCACAACGGGAGATGGAGAGCCAATCCAAAAATACGGAATGGCGATGCCGATGAATAAGGCCGAGAAGCCGATATCAAGCAACGCTCGCGTTTTTTCGCGCGGAACAAGAATTTTCTTTTGCTCCTTTCGCTTGCAGTTCGGCCATGATGTCATATGTTGGCACGCGGTTTCGTTTTGGCAGCGGGATGACTTCACAACTGAGCCAAAACGCGCCGAACATCGCAACAGACTGCAGCAATCCGCCTTGAACAAAACCGCACCATGCCCAAACCGCTCCAATCAATGCAGCGAATAGCCGGACGTATAAGGCTGCGTTCCATCTTTCCAATTTTTTGGACGCCCATTGAAGGGAAAAGCCGAGAAGAAACGAAACAACCATCCCCCAATCAGACACACTTGCTTCCTCCCCTATAAACATCACTCTTCTATATGATGAAAAAACAGGCAGCGCGCTTCTGCCTGTTTCAGCGGTAGTTCACAAACTGCACGTCAATCGGCAAATCGGCTTCGCGAATGGCGGCGATCACCTTTTGCAAGTCGTCTTTGCTTTTTCCGCTGATGCGGATTTGGTCGTCTTGCACTTGGCTTTTCACTTTCAAGCCGGTGTTTTTGATGATCGTGTTGATCTTTTTCGCATTCTCTTTGTCGATCCCTTGGACGAGCTTGGCGCGCTGGCGCACCGTGCCGCCTGCGGCCGGCTCGATTTTGCCGTATTGGATGTTTTTCGTCGCCACTCCGCGCTTAATGAGCTTGCCGATGAGCACATCTTTCAGCTGCTCAAGCTTAAACTCGTCGTCGGAGATGAGAACGAGTTCGTCTTTCTCGAGCGAAATGTCGCTTTTGCTTCCTTTGAAGTCATAGCGCGTCTTGATTTCTTTCATGGCGATGTTGATGGCGTTCGCCACTTCCGCCAAATCGACTTTCGATACGATATCGAACGAACTTTCTTTGGACATAAGCAACCTCCCGGGCGTGTGATGTACTTTCATTATAGAAAATGATGGGTGGGAAGGCAACTATAAGCAAGGGAGAAGGCAGACTCCCCTTTAAGCAGAAGTTCGAAGCAATGGGCGGTTTTACTTATGTGTCGGATGAAGCAGTATATCTGAGTTATGGTCTTTTTCGTTATAAAAATCAATGTCATAATTTTTTCCCTTGTTTCATAAATATGATGACAACAGAGCCAATCGGCTCAACATTGAGCATGTCCTGTATACAGTCGACGAAAATGAAGGTGGTTAACGTTGAAACAGCAAATAGTGAAAAAAGAAACGTTGAAAAAGCAAGTGTATGAATATTTACGTGAGGAAATTATTACAGGAGGATTTGCCCCAGGGGAAAGACTCGTAGAGGAAAAAATAGCGAAACAAATTCAAGTAAGCCGAAGTCCTATTCGCGAAGCGATCCGCATGCTCGAAAAAGAGGGGCTTGTCACCGTGAATAAGGGGGGAGGGGTGGCGGTATTCAGCCCTGATATTGAAAACTTCCAGTATCTTTATGAATGCAGGGTGGTGCTTGAACCACTTGCCGCCTACTATGCTGCACAGAGAATAACGAAAAACCAAATTGAAGATCTTAGGAGACAGCTCATTGGCATAGATGCACAACCGTTGGGGCTAAAAGAAATTCTCGAGATGAATACAAAATTCCATGAGGGGATCGTAGAAGCTAGTCGAAATCCGTTTTTAATTAGGATGATCGAACAAATCCGCGGCATAAACAGTTTGTACAGAGTTGCTATCTTAAAACAAAATATGTTGCGGATGAAATCAGCTATTCAAGAACATATTCAAATATTCGAAGCCATTGAAAGAGGAGATGCAGACAAAGCAAGGGAATGCATGGAAAAACATATTGAAAGCGATTACAAGTATTATATAAGCATTTACCAAGGGAGGAAGTGAAAAAAGGGTGTCCAAGACATTGCCTCTAGAAGGCATAACAGTATTGGAAATGGGGAATTTTGTAGCGGCGCCGTTTGCGGGGAAAATCATGGCTGAATTTGGCGCAGAAGTGATTAAAGTTGAAGAACCGGTATCGGGAGATCCGCTGAGAAGCTGGCGGATTATGTACGGCCACTCTTCGATTTGGTGGTATGTACAAGCCAGAAATAAAAAATCGATTACAGTGAATTTAAGGAAAACGGAAGGCCAACAGATCATTAGAGAGCTCATCCCGAAAGTTGATGTCGTGCTGGAAAACTTTAAACCGGGAACGCTCGAAAAATGGGGGTTGGGTTATGAAGAGTTAAAGAAAATAAACCCGTCTATCATTATGACAAGGATATCCGGGTATGGCCAAACTGGACCTTACCGGGATAAGGCCGGATTTGGAAGTGTGGCTGAGGCGATAGGAGGATTGCGATATTTGACGGGTTATCCAGACCGTCCCCCGGTAAGGGTGGGAATCGCGATTGGAGACCTCGTTGCAGGGTTGTATGCCGTGATCGGAACGTTAATGGCGTTGCGTGTCAGACAAGAAGATAAAGAAAGAAAAGGTCAGCTGATTGATGTCGCCCTTTACGAATCAGTGTTCAGTCTATTGGAAGGCGCATTGCCAGAGTATGTGTTAAGCGGTGTTGTAAGGGAGAGGACGGGCAGCACTCTCCCGGGTGTGGCGCCATCGAATACGTATGAATGCAAAGATGGAAAGCATGTTGTTATCGGGGGAAACAGCGATAATATATTCCAGCGTCTCATGAAAACAATTGGGCGTCGTGACCTTGCTGATCATCCTCAATACGCTAACAACCAAGGAAGAGCAGAACATGCTGAGTTGATTGATCAAGCAATAGAAGCATGGACGAAACAGCACACGTTGGAAGAAGTGCTAAACGCCCTCGATGAAGCATCCGTTCCGGCAGGACCTATTTATAGTATTCGAGATATTGTGAATGATATTCAGTATAAAGAGAGAGGCATGTTATTGCCGGTAAAACTAGAGGACGGGACGGAGTGCCTGTTCCCCGGCATTGTTCCAAAATTGTCTGACACTCCAGGGCAAATGAAGTGGGTCGGACCGAAGCTGGGAGAGCACAATGAAGAAGTGTATGTAAGGATGCTCGGTTATTCTCATGACCAACTCACACAATTGAAAAAGGAAGGGGTGATTTAAATTTGGCGGACGTCCAGATTATTGATGTAAGTCCTAGGGACGGATTGCAAAACGAACCGGCTATCGTTCCCACTGAGAAAAAGAAAAGGCTGATTGAAATGCTTGTTGACTCCAATGTGAAGAAAATTGAAGCCACCTCTTTTGTTCATCCCCGAAAAGTTCCGCAAATGGCCGATGCTGAGCAAGTCATAAAGCAATGTGAAACGTTTGGTGAAATTGAGTTTGTGGCATTGATTCCAAATCAAAAAGGATTCGAGCGGGCGAAACAAACAAACGTGTCTGAGGTGAACTGGGTAACAGCCGCCACCGAAACATTCAATTGCAAAAACATTGGGATGAGCATCGACGAAAATTTCGGGCAGTTCAAAACGATTGTTCAAGAAAGCAAGGCATTGAATATAAAAATCTGTTTTTCCATAGCGGTAAGTTTTGGTTGTCCTTATGAGGGAGAAGTAGCTCCAGCAAAAGTTATATCCTTGGTGGAACGCGCGGCGGAAGTCGGGGTTGATCGGATTGGGATCGCCGATACGATTGGAATCGCAACTCCTAAACAAGTTAAACAACTGCTCGCTGAAGTGATGCAGGTGGTGCCATCCATTCCTATTGCGATTCATCTCCATGATACAAGGGGGCTGGGATTGGCCAATGCTTATGCGGCATTGGAAGCGGGTGTGAACATATTTGAAACGTCTGTCAGCGGCATAGGGGGATGTCCTTTCGCCCCAGGAGCGGCGGGCAATTTAGCAACCGAAGATTTGGTTTATATGCTTGAACGAATGGGGGTTAGAACAGACATTGATTTTGAAAAATTGCTGGCGGCGGCTGACTTCGCTGCTAGTCTTACATCCAATCAACCATTAGGGAGAATAAGACAAGTAGAAAAAAGGGGGAAGTGCAAGTGAGAAAACGAGCGTTGTTTGTGGGAGCTTTATTGACTGCTTCCATTCTGTTAAGCGCATGCGGCAAAAGTTCTTCCACAGCGGAACCACAACCGAATAAAGGTGAGGAAAATGGATATGAACCTGTCACCATCAGGCTGGCTTACAATCTTCCGCAAGATCATCATATTTCCATTGGCGTCGAAAATTTCGCCAAAACGGTGACAGAAAAATCAGGAGGCAAGGTGAAGATTCAAGTATATCCTGCTGGGCAATTGTTGAGTGATAAAGAGATGAACCAAGCCATACTAACCGGCGGGGTGGAGATGGGGGTCAACTCCTCAACACTGTGGGCTTCTACAGTTCCAGCAATGGGGATTTTTGATGTCCCGTACGCTTTTCCTAACCATGAAACAGCTGGCAAAGCGCTGTCTGGAGAGTTGAGAGAAAAGTTGAACAAGGCGATGGAGGAAAAAGGGGTAAAAGTTCTCATGTATGCCGATTATGGCTATGCACAATTTGCCAACAACGTCAGACCGCTTAAGTCACCTGAAGACTTTAAAGGATTGAAAATACGCAGCATTGGCGACATTCCATCGGAAATGATCAAAGCTTATGGGGCATCGCCGGTATTTTTGGGAGCAGGGGAAGTCTATACAGCGCTGCAAAGAAAAACAATTGATGGAGCGACATCAGGGACGACAGCGATGCTTCAACGGCATTACGATGAGGTCGCTAAGTATTTAACGATAAACAATTATTCCTACTTGGAGTTCATCCTTGCGGTCAATAAAAACTTTTGGGATCGGCTTCCTGAAAAAACGAAACATCTCTTAACGGAGACTGCACAGCAAACGGAGCAATGGATTAGGGCGAAAGCGAAAGAGGAAGATGAACGAACGGCCAAAGAATTAGCAGAAAAAGGGATGGAAGTGTACGTTGTTCCCGAATCGGATCTTCCAAAATGGAAAAAGGCCGCCCAACCAGCAAGGGAAGTGTATATCGAGCGAGCTGGGGATTTAGGCAAAGAGTTGCTCGATATAGTGGAAAACATCCAGTGAGTAGGGAAGACGGGGAGGGAAGGCTCCCTCCCTTATTGGTTAAGGAGGTCAAGGATGAGGAGGTTATATCATTTCTTAGATCGTTTGATCCAAGCAGGCGGGGCGATAGCGGGAATATTGATCATATTAACCACAGGCATGACAACGTTTGACGTTATCGCTAGGTCGGTGTTTAACCGTCCGACTACTTGGGCTACGGAATTATGCATATACGCCATTATTGGGAGCTGTTTTCTCGGTTCTGCCTATACGTTGAGAACATATTCCCATATTACAGTTGATTTACTAATCAATCTTGTGCCGAGCAAGGTGCAAAAAATATTGGCGTATGCCTCGAATGTATGTGGATTCATTTTCAGTCTTATTTTTACGATTTACAGTGTCGAACATGTTGTCAACACATATCAACTAGGGACAACTTCATCATCATTATTGAGGATTCCTATGTATCTTCCAGAAATGTTTCTCCCGATTGGCGGTTTACTTCTTTGTATTGCTTTTATATTGCAAATCGTAGACGGAGAAGCGCAAAAGGGGGATGGGCATTTATGAATGCGGCGTTTTTCCTTGGTGGAATGGCTGTACTGCTATTGATCGGACTGCCTGTCGCGTTTGCGCTCGGCTTATTGGCAGTTGGCGGCATGTATCTGTTCAATGGCGGGACGTTTTCTTTTTCACAAATTCCGATCATTTCTTACAAATCATTGGATGATTTTACATTGACCGCCTTGCCGATGTACGTTTTGATGAGCCAAGTTTTAGTAGTGAGCGGCGTTGGGCGCGATTTATATGAAATGGCAAGTAAATGGTTTCGGCATCTTCCTGGAGGACTAGCAATTGCCACATTGTTCTGCTGTGCTATTTTTGCGGCGATTTCCGGTTCGAGTGTTGCCACTGCTGTGACTGTTGGGGCGGTCGCGCTTCCGGAAATGACGAAGCGGGGATATGATAAAAGAACAGTTCTTGGCCTGTTGGCTGCCGGGGGAACATTAGGCATTCTCATTCCTCCAAGCGTGCCGATGATTATATACGGTTCCGTGACAGGAGAATCGATTGGGAAACTGTTTGTTGCCGGAATTATCCCAGGAATATTATTAACGATAATATTCATGATCTATGCTTCATGGAAGACGTGCCACATAAAGGAAAAGCCAGCGACATGGGTAGAGAGATTCGAAGCGTCGAAAAAGGCCATATGGGGACTTATACTGCCCATCATTGTCATAGGAGGAATCTATACAGGAATCTTTACCCCTACGGAAGCTGCTGCCATTGGGGCTATGGCCAGTATTTTGATTTCCATTTTCGTATATAAAAACTTCACGACTTCTAATATTAAAACAATTGTCTTATCAACTGTCAAAACGAATGCAATGATTTTAATGATTATTGTCGGAGCTATGCTTCTTGGGTACATCATGACTATATTGCAAATTCCGCAGACCATTACGCAATTTGCCACTTCACAACAAGTATCTCCTTGGGCCATTTTCGTTTTAGTGAATATTGTGCTGCTTATTTTAGGCTGTTTTCTTGAAACTATATCAATCCTTGTGATTACACTGCCTATTTTGTATCCTATCATCACAGCTTTAGGGTTTGACCCCATTTGGTTTGCGGTCGTTATGGTCGTCAATATGGAATTAGCCCTTATTACACCGCCGGTAGGGCTGAACTTGTTTGTTTTGAAAGGACTGGACAAAACGAATACGATTGCCGAGATCGTAAAAGGCGTAGTGCCTTACGCTCTCATTATGATGCTGTTTATCGTTGTGCTGGCCATTTTTCCGGAATTGACAACGATCCTGATAGACCGTGTGAAATAGGCAAAATAGCTGAAGCTGCCTACATTTAAAGATAGGCAGCTTTTGTTGTGATTTATAAATGATCCGTCTTCTTCGAATACGCGAACTTCCCGGCTTCGCGGTTTTTTTCGCGCATCATGTTTTTCTCATGGCGCTTCGCTTGGTTGTCGCGCGCTTTTTTGTCATTGTCGCTTGTGTTTGGCATCGGTCGTCCTCCCTTTGCTTTGATCGTCCATCATTAGTATGCGGCAAATGGAAATGAACTATATGGAAATAGGGGAAGGTAGTTTGTGGAAAGAAAATGGAGAATTTTTCTTCACAAATGGTTCGCCACAGAGTATAATTAAGTGCAAAAATAGAGATAAATGTACGTAATTGGGTAAATATAGATATTTAACGATCATTTTTTAATAAAAATGTTCATAAAGGGCAATAGAAAATGAAACGAAACCCGTTTGTCCCCTTCAAGCTTCCGCTTAGCGAAGATGTCGTGAATCAAATGCGTTTTCTTTTTTGTCAGCGATGTGCTGGAACGGGATAAGCACAAGTATTACCGCTACTTGAATGATACCCGCTACACAGGAGACTGGACGCAATGGATTCAATTTTTCCTGCAATGTGTCCATTTGCAGGCGAAACAAAATGTTCGCTTGGTCCAAAAAGTAAACGATTTGTATGAAGAAGAGTTGGAAAAGGCAAGCGCGCTTGTGAACCGCCATCATATTCGAACCGTTGTCCATGTCATGTTCCAGCATCCAATTTTCACCGCGAACATGATGGCGGCGTTGACCGGTTTGCCGGAAGCAACGGTTCGGCGCTATTTGAATCGGTTTGAGGAGCAGCAACTCATTTTCTCGGATGGACGGATGCGTTCCAAAACGTACTACTACTACAACCTTCTTGATCAACTTCGGTGATGAGGGCAGGCGCCTGTGTTGGGCAGGCGCCTTTGTTTTGTCCGGCGGAAAAGGCGTCAGATCTCAATATATTTGTTCAGAAAAAAGAGGGCAATCGTCCCCGGTCCGGCGTGGGCGCCGATGGCGCTGCCGATGTCGGAGAGGAAAAAGCGCGTGCAGCCGTGTGTTTCTTCGATCATCCGCTTCAGCTCAAGCGCCGTTTCTTCATCATCCGCGTGGCTGATGCCGATCGTTTGCTTTTGCAGGTCATCGCCGCGCTCGCCCATCAACTCGACCATTCGTTTCAACACTTTTTTCCGCCCGCGCAGCTTCTCAAGCGGGATAAGCGCGCCGTCTTCGACATGGAGAAGCGGCTTGATGTTGAGCAAGCCTCCGAAGGCCGCGGCGGTTTTGCTGATGCGGCCGCCGCGCGCGAGGTAGTCCAAGTTGTCAACGGTGAAAATGTGCTCCATATGGCGGCAATACGCCTCGATCGTTTCACAAAGCAAGTTGTACGGCGTGTTTTGCTCCGCCAGCTCGACCGCTTTCATGACGGCGAGCCTTGGCCGAGCGAAGCGCATTTCGAGTCGATGATTGTCAGGCGAAATTCTGGATATTCATCAAGCAGCTCGCTGCGCACCGCTATCGCTGTCTGGTATGTACCGGATAATTTCGATGAAAAGGCGATGTAAAGGCATGGCCGGTTTTCTTTGGCGTATGGCAAAAACAGCTCCTTCATCGCCAGCGGGCTTGGCTGTGCC
Source organism: Geobacillus sp. WSUCF1 (assembly GCF_000422025.1). Classification (NCBI taxonomy): domain Bacteria; kingdom Bacillati; phylum Bacillota; class Bacilli; order Caryophanales; family Anoxybacillaceae; genus Geobacillus; species Geobacillus sp. WSUCF1. Next base: position 20,936 of record NZ_ATCO01000066.1, read on the forward strand.
GTTTTCACCGTATGCCCCTGGCGCATGGCGTCATATACTTGCTTCGGCTCGATTGTGATGCCGTCTTCGTAATCTTGGCCGTTCCAATGAACGACAAGCGGCAAAAAGGCGATTTGATGCTCGCGAATGTACGATTGAGGCAAATCCGCGCCGCTGTCGGTGATGATTTGAATGGACATCTTTCGTCCTCCTCTTTTCTCCTTTCGTGTTCCCCACGGCTCTATCAGATGAACGAACCGTTTCCGCAGGTGAACGGCGATTCATGTTTCTATGTTCAGTGTAGCGGTTTTCAGCTCAGAATACAACGGAAAATCGGGGACGAGAGAAAAAAGAGCTGCGGGAAGCCCGCAGCTGTTATTGAGTGAGCTCATCAAGCTCAGCTTGAAATTGACGCAACTGCGCTTTTTCTGCCGTGTTGGAATGCGCGTACGCGGATGACAAGGCGTTTTTGGCGATGGCAACAGCGCGCTCGACGCTCATGTCGATCTCGCCGCTTTTGGCTTGTTTCGCCTGTGCGACTGCTTTGCGCGCCTCTTGAAACAGACGGTTGCCCATCGTTATGCCCCTCCAAGCGACGTTTCCACCGCTTTTTCCGCTTTGCGCGCTTCCGCCTCGGCGTACGTCAGGTGATAAGGGATTCGCTTGTCATGCCGTTCGACTGCATCGACGCTTTGCTGGACGAAACGCTTCGATTTGTTTCGTTTGCCCATGACCGATTCCCCCTTTAAAAAGTTGAAGACGCGCGTTGCGTCACGTATAGTGTAACCGCCGCCAGGGAACAGTAGTAAGGAAATTCGTTACAAACCGCCGTTCGTCGCTCTGAAAGCGGAAATCTGCTTGACACGACAGGAAAAAATCAATGCAAAAGCGGAAAGAAGTGGTTGGGAGGCGCGAGAAGCCTCCCGTAGCAAGGGGGGCGGCAGGGCTACAGGCCTAGAAGATCTTGTAAATACAAGCCGATACCGTCTTCTTCGTTGCTTTTCGTCACATCGTCAGCGACCGTTTTCAATGACTCGATAGCGTTGCCCATGCGACGCCCAGCCCGGCCCAATCGATCATTTCGAAATCGTTGTCTTCATCGCCAAAAGCGATGACGCGCTCCTTTGGGATGCCGAAGTAGTTGGCGACTTGTTTTAAGCCCGCGGCCTTATGGACGCCATGGCGGATGATTTCAATGACATGCCACGGTTCGCTCCAACGCCGTTGGTGGATGACGTTGGCGTACACATTCGCTAAGTGTGATTGAATCCGCTCGATATGATCATCGTCTGTGTACACGAGCACGCTCGTCGGGTCTTTGCCGAGCGAGCGGCGCAAATCACCGATTTCCACGGTCGGGTTGCCAAGGCGGACGATGTCAAGCAAGACGTCGTCGTGTTGATGAAAATAAACATTGTCTAACACTTCGGCCATCATATTCTTGATTCCATAGGATTCGCTGATTTCAACAATGTCTTTGACGACCGCAAGCGGCAGCGGGTAATGGTGCATGCCCCACGACGGCTGGCGCGGATGGTGGACAAACGCGCCGTTGAAGTTGACGATCGGCGTTGTAAGCCCGAGTTCCTCGTAATACATACGGCTTGCCCGGTACGGGCGGCCGGTGGCGATGACAACAAAATGGCCAGCGTCGATGGCGCGGCGGATGACGTCTTTGGTAAATGGAGAAATCGTTTTATCCTCTTTGAGCAACGTTCCATCCAAATCCAACGCGATTAAATACGGCTTCATGTCCGACTCCTTTGCCCTCGTTATTCTTTACACTACATAGTGTAACTCTTTTCCAAAATCGCTGTCCATATGGTACACTATACAGCGATGGAAAAAGAAAAGGGGTTTGTGCAACCATGGTGATCATTGAACAGGAACAGTTGGCCGGCGTGCCGGTTCTTCACGTTGTCAAGCCGGAAAAGCGGGGCGAACGGCTGCCGCTGATTTTCTTTATCCACGGCTTTACGAGCGCCAAAGAACATAATTTGCATTTCGGCTACTTGCTTGCGGAGGCGGGCTACCGCGCTGTGCTTCCCGACGCGCTGTTTCACGGCGAGCGGGACGAAGGCTTGAGCGAACGAAAATTGCAGCTGTCGTTTTGGGACATTGTCGTGCGCACGATCACCGAAATCGAGGAGATGAAAAACGACCTTGTCAGCCACGGATTGGCGGATCCTGAACGGATCGGGCTCGCTGGGACATCGATGGGCGGCATCGTCACGTTTGGCGCGCTCGCTGTGTATCCATGGGTGAAGGCGGCGGTGGCGCTTATGGGCTGCCCGAACTACAGCGCCTTTTTTGACGCGATGATGGAAGAAGCGAAACGGCGTCAGATTGACATCCCGATGCCGCCGACGCTGCTTGCGCTCGAAAAAGAAAAGCTCGCCCGCTACGATTTATCCAAGCAGCCGGAAACACTCGCCGGGCGGCCGTTGTTCATCTGGCACGGGAAAGCCGACCAAGTCGTCCCGTATGCTTATACATATGAGTTTTACAAGCAAATTAAACCACTTTATGAAGGAAACGAAGACCGGCTGCAATTCATCGCCGACCCGCACGCCGGCCATAAAGTGACGCGTGAAGCGTTTTTGGAGACGGTGCGCTGGTTTCGCGAGCATGTGTAAGCAAAATCGGCAATGAGGAAACGAACATGTTTGTGGTCAGCTAAAGCGTGCTTCACAAGAGGGAATCCGCCTTTTAAACAAAAAAGGCGGATTTTTCGTTTGAGCACATTTTTTATTCAAATGAATATTTGAATATAAGGGGGAGATATGCTATTCTATATTCAAATGAATATTTGAATATTGACAAGGAGCGAGAAGGAATGCACCGTCATGATGTGTGCGACGTTTACTGTTATGACGACGAGAAGGTCGAGCGGGTTCAGCGGCGGCTTCGCGATGAACCAATTGCCGAGATTGTCCCTTTTTTTAAGGCGCTTGCCGATGAAAACCGGGCGAAGATCGTGTATGCGCTTTGCGGTGAAGAGGAGCTGTGCGTCTGTGACCTCGCAAACGTGATTGGGGCGACAGTGGCGACGGCATCACATCATTTGCGCATTTTGTATAAGCAAGGAATTGTGAAATATCGAAAAGAGGGGAAACTGGCCTTTTACTCGCTGGATGACGACCATATTCGCGAGCTGCTGCTTGTCGCGCTCGCCCATCGGAAAGAGGGGGACGGCCGTGGGGAATGAACAAACATTGGATCGCTTGAGGCCAAAACATACCGCGTGCAAGGACTGACGTGCACAAACTGCGCAGCTAAGTTTGAGCAAAACGTGAAATCCTTGCCCGGCGTGAAAGAGGCGAAAGTGAATTTCGGCGCCGCCAAGCTCACCGTTTGGGGCGAGGCGACGATTGATGAACTTGAGCAGGCAGGAGCGTTTGAACAGTTGACCATTCGTGAAGAACGAGAGCGCACGGTTCAGCGAGAGCCGTTTTGGAAGCGAAAAGAAAATCGAAATGTCTTCGCCTCTGTGGCACTGCTTCTGTTTGGCGTTGCGGCGGATGCGGCAGACAAGGGGATGCTGGCGGTCGCTATGTATTTGGCGGCGATCGTGATCGGCGGCTACTCACTGTTTTGGACGGGGCTCCGGAATTTGGTCAGCTGGCAGTTTGATATGAAAACGTTAATGACGATCGCCATTCTCGGTGCAACGGCGATCGGGGAATGGCAGGAAGGGGCGGTTGTTGTCATTTTGTTCGCCATCAGTGAAGCGCTCGAGCGCTATTCGATGGAGAACGCGCGGCGGTCGATCGCTTCGTTGATGGAGATGGCGCCCGTTGAAGCGATCATTCGTCGCGGCCCCGAGGAAATGACCGTTCCGGTCGAAGACGTTCGCGTCGGGGATGTCATGATCGTCAAGCCGGGTGGAAAAATCGCTTTGGACGGCATTGTCATAAGCGGCGCCTCGACAGTGAATGAAGCGGCGATCACCGGCGAAAGTCTGCCGGTGGAAAAAACAGTGGGAGACGCAGTGTTTGCCGGGACGCTGAATGGAGAAGGATTCCTCGAAGTTGAAGTGACAAAACGGGCGGACGAGACGACATTGGCGAAAATGATTGATCTTGTGGAAGAGGCGCAAGCGGAGCGGGCTCCGATGCAAGCGTTTGTCGACCGGTTTGCCCGCTATTATACGCCGTTTGTGATCGTGACCGCGCTTCTGATCGCTCTTGTGCCGCCGCTCGTGATGGGTGGGGAGTGGCTTGATTGGATTTACCGCGGTCTTGCCGTTCTTGTCATCGGCTGCCCGTGCGCGCTCGTCATCTCAACGCCGGTGGCGATTGTGACGGCCATCGGCAACGCGGCCCGGCGCGGCGTGCTCATCAAAGGCGGGGTATATCTCGAACAAATCGGACGGCTGCGGGCGGTGGCCTTGGATAAAACGGGGACGTTGACGGAAGGGAAACCAGCCGTGACCAATGTCGTCGTATATGAAGGGACACGTGAACAGCTGTTGGCTATCGCCGCCGCCATCGAAAAACGATCGCAGCACCCTTTGGCTTCGGCCATCATCCGCAAAGCGGAAGAGGAAGGAGCGCCGTTTCTTGACGCGTCAGTTGATGCGTTTCAGTCGTTGACCGGAAAAGGAGTCAAGGCCGCTGTCGGAAACGAAACGTATTATATCGGCAGCCCGGCCTTGTTCACCAGTTTGATCGGGAAGTTGCCCGATGAAGCGGAAAAGCAAATCTCTGCCTTCCGAGACGAAGGAAAAACCGTGATGGCCGTCGGCACGACCGATCGGCTGTTGGGTCTTATCGCCGCGGCCGATCAACTGCGGCCGTCCGCACCGGAAACGGTCGCCGCGCTGCGGCGCCTTGGAGTGGCGGAAGTGGTGATGGTGACGGGCGACCACGAGCAAACCGCACAGGCCATTGGCCGCCAAGCGGGCGTATCCGATATTCGCGCCGGGCTGCTTCCGGAACAGAAGCTTTCGGCGATCCGCGAGTTGAAACAGCGCTGCGGCATAACCGCCATGGTCGGTGACGGGGTGAATGACGCCCCTGCCTTGGCCGCGGCCGATATTGGTGTGGCAATGGGCGGGGCGGGGACGGATGCCGCCTTGGAAACGGCCGATGTTGTGCTCATGGCCGATGATTTGCGCCAGCTGCCGTACACCGTCCACCTTGGGCGCCGAACGCTTGCCGTCATCCGGCAAAACATCGCCGTCGCCTTAGGGCTTAAAGTGCTGGCACTCGTGGCCGCCGTCCCGGGCTGGCTCACCCTTTGGCTCGCGGTGTTCGCCGATATGGGCGCGACGCTGCTCGTGACATTCAACAGCATGCGCCTGCTGCGGGTGAAGGAATGAACGGGGGCTCCGGGCAACGGGGAACGGACCGTTTTCCGCCCCTCTGGGGGATTTGTCCTCCTTCGTGGAAAATAGTGGTGCTTTCTGACAACGAGAGACGGTATAATGCAGAGGAAAACAGCAAAGCGGATTCGGTTGGATGTTTGGGATGGCGGTTGTTAGATGTTTTGTTCTGTTTAGGAAAATCATAGGGAAGAGGGGGCGTCATGAAGGGATCTCGAGAAGAAGAGAGGCATGAAACGCAACGGATAGAAGAGGTTCAACGGGTGGACGACCGGGTGTTTTCGCTGACCGAAGAGTTGGATCGGATCGCTGCGGGAGGGGCGATGAAGCGGGAAGCCCTCGATTGGCGAGGATTTCCCCGGTGGATTCGATATGTCGGATACATCGCCTTCGCTTTTTTTGTCATCGTTCCTTTGATGGCGTGGTTGTGGAACGTGTTGCTTGAATAGCCGATCAAATGCCAACCTTAGAATTGGAGCAAGAAAGACACGGAATCATGTCCACTTCCGTGTCTTTTTCTTGTACTGTTTCATTCGTCTTCCATCCCTAACGCGTACAAATAGTGGCGCAAGCTTTCTTCGACACATGCGGCGATCAGTTGAATGAACGGAGTAACCTCACCCTCGACGCTCGCTTTTTCCAGCGTTTCGTAATACTTCCGGCGCTGTTCTGGGTTTGCTTTCACAATAGCGGGCGGATAGCCATGCTGCATTAAAATGAAATTCATCATTAAGCGGGCAGTTCGTCCATTTCCGTCAGCAAATGGATGAATGGATACGAGCTGAAAATGGAAACGAGCCGCCAGTTCGATTGGATGAAGAGCATATTGATTCGTTTCATACCAAGAAAACAATCGATTCATTTCATCTTGTACATGCAAAAAGTGAGGGGGGGTGTACGAGCTGCCGGAAATGCGCACATTGTATGTTCGATATTTCCCGGCATTTTCATTGTCAATGCTCTTTAATACTAAATAATGGACCTGTTTCAACACGTGCTCGGTCAAATGTTCTTTGTTTGCGACTAACTCTTCAATAAAGTCAATCGCCTCCGCATGGTTAATCGCTTCCAAATGTTCCTTGAGTCGTTTTCCACCAATGGTAATCCCTTCTTCTACGACTAGCTTTGTTTCTAACAAGGTTAACGTATTGCCTTCGATGGCGTTAGAATGGTATGTCCATTCGATCCGAAATGATTCCCGCAAGTTTTTCACCAACCCTGGAGGCAAAGGGCGCAACGCATCCAACCGTTGTTTCAGCTCGTCGATTTTAGCAAACATCGCTCTCACCTCTTGGTATATGATTCGCGGCCTCGATTCGTTTTTCCTTTAAATAGCCAAGCGATGGCTCTCGTTTTTTCTATATGATACAGAAAATAAAGGGCGGGGAGTGTTCAGCAGTTGCAGGACAATGAAACAACCGTCCGCCCAACACGGGCGAACGGCGAAAAGGGATGGAAAAGTGGACCGTTTCAGGAAAAATGCCCAAGCTGACGGAGCGCTTCTTCGCTCATCCGTTCCGGCGTCCAAGGCGGGTTCCATGTCACTTGGACGCGCACGTCGCGGATGCCGTCGATTTGTTCGAGCGCCCGTTTGACGCCGCGGGCGATCGAGTCGTGAAGCGGGCAGCCTGGGGTCGTGAGCGTCATCAGGACATTGATATGCCCATCTTCGATTTTTAAGTCATAAATTAACCCTAAATCGACGACGTTAATGCCGAGCTCCGGATCAAGGACCGTTTTCAGCTGTTGAATGGCAAGTTTGCGGACATCCATCGTTCTTTTCCTCCTCATTCGCTTACTTTCGGAAGACCGTTAAAATCGTTCCGGCAAAAGCAACGCTTAATCCAGCCAACAGCACTTGAGTGATGGCGAACAGCGGCACGCTCGCGACAGCAAGCGCCACAGCCGCCAGCGCGAGGGCGATGAGCCATAGGCGGCATTGGACGGTGACGGCTCGCTCATTCATCATTTGCTTTAACGTCGGCACGTTTTGTTGGCCGACTTTTTCGCTGTAGCGATGCGTCCACCATAAAAACGGCACGATTTTGAGCAAATAGCCGATGATGCTAAACAGGATCCAGCCAACAATGAATAGATAAACAATGATGCCAAGCAGCCGTCCGCTGCCGACAACGATGGCGGCAAAGGCGGCAACGTGCAGCGCAAGGCCGATGACGATGGCCGAAAGCGAAAAGCGGAACGGGCGGTCAAGCGTTTTTTTCATCCGCTTTTGCAAAATGGCGCGGATATGCCAGGCGAAAACAACGAATCCGCTCATGAGCAAGGCTGCACCGGCTGCAAGCCATGCGTGGCTTCGCAAGAATAAGCTGGCGAACGCCACCGCAATCCCGCTGATGTACAGCGCATAGACGTAACGCGCCGGCCGCAGCGAAAAGCCGTGGGCGAGCGAGAACATCGGCGCCATTTTGTACGAAAAGCCTATGATGAGCAGTGTGAACCAGCCGCACAGCCCAAACAGCACATGCAGCCCGAACACCACTTCATGACTGTTAGCGCCTTTGGCGGCGAAAAAGTGAAACGCCAAGAGCCCTCCGGCCGCCGCCGTCAGCAGCAAAAACAACAGCGATGTGGCGACAAAGAGGGTCATGACGTTTTTCGTTTCTTGTTTTCTTAACGTCATCGCCATTTGCCAGACGAATAGGATGATGCCAAGCAAAAGCAACAAGCTGGGAAGAAACGCCCGGTTTGGCGCCGCCGCCAGGCTTACGGCAAATGCGACAATGCCGGCCGCTGTCACTGCAAATTGCCAAAAGCCGAGCCGCTCGCTCCAAATCGGCGTCAAAAAGGCGACCGGAACGAGCTGATACATCGCCCCCATGGCCGTCATCAACGCAAAGCCAAGCAACGCCAGGTGGGCCGCCGCCCACACGAACGGCAACCGGAACGCGCCGCTGCTAAGTGAGGGAATCGCTCCAAGCAACATAAGCTGCGACGCGGCGAACGCCAACACGGCGAACATGATAAACGAGAACGGAAGACGGACGTCTGTTTCTGTCCCCGTGCGAGTAGGAAACACGTTGCTCATCCTTTCGTAATGCGGATTTCAAAACTGCCGTCTTCGCGTGCGACCGTCTCGTGCCGGTAGCCGAGCTCATCAAGCTGCTCGTACAAAAACATCGGGCGGCGGTCGTTAATGATCGTCAGCGTCTCCCCAGGATTCAGCTTCGCGAGGGCAGCGAGCGTCCGCATCATCGGCTGCGGCGGCTCGAGTCCGCGGTTATCGAGGATCATCGGTCATCCCCCCTGCTTCACAAACGTTACTTTCCAATGTTTTTTTTCGATTTGTTCGGCCTCGTACGTAAATCCTTTCGCTTTCATAATCGGAAACAGCGGCAGCGGCTTGAATGGAGCGTGCAAAATGAACGTATCGCCCGGTTTGAGCGGCTTAATGGCGTTCATAATTTTTTCAAACGGCTCCCGTTTCTGCCGCAAATCTTCGCGCACATCGAGTTCAATTGTGACAGCCATGTGCCCTCCTCCTTTTTGACTATTATGATAATCATTTTCAATGTTTGATGTTGTGATATGGCTCACACATGGACGTTAGAAAAAGATTTCTTTTTCCAATCCTTCCTGGTCGATCAAATAAAAGCCGTGTTCGTCGACGTCAATCAGCCCTTTCCGTTTCAGCTGGCTCAACGTGCGGCTCACCGTTTCCCGGGCGGTGCCGATCATGTTGGCCAGCTCGCGGTTCGTCACATGGGCGGTGAGCCGATGCCATTTCCCTTGCTTGACGGCGTTCGTGCGCGTCAACCGCAACAAAAGCAGCACGATTTGTTCGTACGTATTATGGAGCACTTGCGCCTCAAGCCGGTTTTGCAAGTCGACGATTTTTTCGCCCATGACGCGGAACAGTTTTATGCAAAGTTCAGGGCTCGCCATCAGCACTTGTTCGAAATCGTGGATCGGGATCGCGATCAATGTCGCTTCCTCGACCACTTCGGCGTGGGCCGGATAGGTGCCTTTTAAGAAAAAGCCGGCATGCGGAAACATTTCTCCCGTCTGCAAAATCGAGATGATTTGCTCTTTCCCGCTGAAGTCCGTTTTATAAATTTTTACCGTGCCGGAATGAATGAAATAGACTCGCTCGAGCGGATCGCCTTGCATAAAGACGAACGTCCGCGGCTTGTAAACGCGCACGTGGGAAATGGCAACCAGCGAATCAAGCTCGTAATCGGACAGTTCACGAAACAACGGAACAGCTTTTAAGCGGTCTTTCATCCAATGGTTCGCCATGGCGTTCTCTCCTTTGGAAATGTGACAAACGTGTGACAGCTGACAACGGAACATCAATGCTTTTCTCTTTTTGAACATCCGCGTCGTTTGGCCTTTTCTGCCTTCATTGTATACATTCCCACGCCATAAAGCTGTGATATAAATCATAACAGACATTTGCCCCAGCTCACAAACCGTCCTCGGTTCAGCACGCTACAATGGGGGCGAACAAACGAGAAGGAGGTTGTCTCATATGGAAGTTCATCGATCCGTTCGCCCCAACATGCGGCCGGGGCGGCAAACGACCAACAGTTTTCTCAAATCGATTCTCATTTTCACTATTGTGATCAGCTTTACCGTCCTGCTTGTCGGCGGGTATTGGATTTTTAAAGAAATGGCGCCAAGGCCGAAGGAGGTGCGCAGTGAAAGCGGCGAAGTGTTGATGACAAAAGAAACGATCATCGGTGGGCAAGCCGTCTTCCAAAAATACGGGCTGATGGATTACGGAACCGTGCTTGGGCATGGGTCGTATATGGGGCCGGACTATACGGCGGAAGCGTTGAAAATTTATACGGAAGGCATGCAAGATTACAAAGCAAAAGAGCGGTATCACGAACCGTTTGCCGATTTAACCGCCGATGAGAAAACGATCATCCGCGAACAAGTCATCAAGGAAATGCGAAAAAATCGCTACAACCCGGTTACGGATGTTCTCGTCCTGACAGATGCGCAAGTATACGGGTTGGAAAAAGTGCGCGACTATTACCGCGACGTGTTCACCAATGGCGACGGTTGGGGATTGAAAAAAGGATTGATCAAAGAAAGCGACATGCCAAAATCAGGCCGTGCTTGGGTCGCGGACGGCGACCAAATCAAGCAAATTGCCGACTTTTTCTTCTGGACCGCTTGGCTGTCAAGCACGCCAAGACTTGGCGACCACATCACCTATACGAACAACTGGCCGTACTATGAGGACGCCGGCAATACGATGTCATTTTCCGCGGTATGGTGGAGCGGCGCGAGCGTCACGATTTTGATTTTGTTTATCGGGATCATTTTGTACGTCTTCCACCGTTATCAACTAAGCATGCAAGAAGCGTATACAGAAGGAAAGTTTCCGGTCATCGACTTGCGGCGGCAGCCGCTTACTCCGTCGCAAGTGAAAGCGGGCAAATATTTCGTTGTCGTCGCCGCGCTCTTTTTCGTGCAAGCGATGTTCGGGGCGTTGCTCGCCCACTACTATACGGAACCGGACAGCTTCTTCGGCATCAAATGGATCCATGACCTATTGCCGTTTAACATCGCCAAAGGGTATCACTTGCAGCTGGCGATTTTCTGGATTGCCACCGCTTGGCTTGGCATGGGGATTTTCATCGCGCCACTTGTCGGCGGGCAAGAGCCGAAAAAGCAAGGGCTGCTCGTCGATCTGCTCTTCTGGGCGCTTGTTGTCCTTGTCGCCGGCAGCATGATCGGCCAATGGCTCGGCGTCAACGGCTACTTAGGGAACGAATGGTTTCTGTTTGGCCATCAAGGATGGGAATACATTGAGCTCGGCCGCGTTTGGCAAATCATTTTAGTCGTGGGCATGCTGCTTTGGCTGTTCATCGTCTTCCGCGGCGTCAAACGAGGGCTGAAGCAAGAAAGCGACAAAGGCGGGCTCATTCACTTGCTGTTTTACTCAGCCATCGCCGTTCCGGTTCTTTTACATCTTCGCGTTCTTTATCGAACCGGATACGAACTTTACGATGGCTGACTTTTGGCGCTGGTGGATCATCACTTATGGGTCGAAGGCATTTTCGAAGTGTTCGCCGTTGTTGTCATCGGGTTTTTGCTCGTACAAATGAGATTGGTGACGAAAAAATCGACGGTCCGGGCTCTCTATTTCCAATTTACGATTTTACTAGGCAGCGGTGTGATCGGCATCGGCCACCACTATTACTACAACGGTTCACCGGAAATCTGGATCGCCCTTGGCGCGGTGTTCTCGGCGCTCGAAGTGATTCCGCTCACGCTCCTTATTTTGGAAGCGTACGAGCAATACAAAATGATGCGCGACGGCGGAGTCAACTTCCCGTATAAAGCAACATTCTGGTTTTTGATCTCCACAGCGATCTGGAACTTGGTCGGCGCCGGGGTGTTCGGCTTTCTCATCAATTTGCCGGCGGTCAGCTACTTTGAACATGGGCAATTCTTAACGCCGACCCACGGCCATGCGGCGATGATGGGCGTGTATGGCATGTTTGCGATCGCCGTGCTCCTTTACTCGCTGCGCAACATCGTCAAACCGGAAGCATGGAACGACAAATGGCTGAAATTCTCTTGCTGGATGCTGAACATCGGCCTGGCTGGCATGGTTCTCATCACGCTTCTCCCGGTGGGGGTGCTGCAAATCAAAGAAGCGTTTGAACACGGCTATTGGGCGTCCCGTTCGCCTTCGTTCTTGCAACAAGACGTCGTACAAAATTTGCTGCTTGTCCGCTTCGTTCCGGATACGATCTTTTTGATCGGCGTCGTTGCGTTGCTTGTTTTCGCCATCAAGGTGCTGTTCCATTTGCGCAAGCCAACGCACGGCGAAGGGGAAGAGCTGCCGGCGGCGAATTTGGCGGAGGAAGAATAACCAAAACGGGGCTGACCCAAAACGCGAATGCGTTTTGGGATTAGCCCGTTTTTACACGAAAATAGAAGAGAATCGTTCGTTTTCTGGCAGAATAGAGTTATCATAACCGCTATCGCCGGAAAAGGAGCGATTCGTTTATGAAACATCATCATAATTTTTGAAGAGTGTACCATGAATCATCTCACGTTGCCAGGCGATATCATTCCACTGGATCATATGGCTCATGTAGTTTACGAAATGGTCGAACGCATTCCGATGGAGATGTTTCTTCCTTTACTATAAAGGCGGCCGCACCTCAGAAAGGCAAGGAGAGATGCTTCCTCCTTGCTCATGTTGTCTTTATAAGACGAATGCTGGAAATTGCTGCTTCGTGTTCAATCGAACGCCTAGAAAGAAGATCTAAAATCCGTTCGTGCTTTTCCATGTTTTGTTCTATTTTCTTAACGATTTCATTTGTTTCAAGCACTGCTTGTTGGAGGAAAACAAATTCTTGCTTTGTGACCATATTGGCTTTGACATGATCTAATTCTTTCATTAGGTTGTTCTTTACGTCCTCAAGCTCCTGTTTGGTAGCCATGTTGGCTT
>NZ_ATCO01000067.1:0-22150 GCF_000422025.1 Geobacillus sp. WSUCF1
AAAAAATTGAGACATACAAAGCAGCCGAGCTGTATGGGCTGTACCGAAAATATGTGCAGAAAACGCGCTAGGCCGGATGAAACATCCGGCTTCTTTTTTGGGCAACCTAAAGGGGAAAGGAGGGAGGCGCGCCTGATGGTTGACAAACGCGCCGGAAGCGATGAAGAAAAAACGGTTTACGGTAGCGGAAGGGGAAACGATCGCCGCCTGTTTAGCGCGAATGAAACAGGAAGCTACCGCCCCATCCGCCGCATCGAGCAGCCAATTTTCCGCGAAGTGGAAACGAACGGCGAAACGATGGTTGAGCCGTGCGGGCGCATCATTGAATTTGAGGGGGTGCGCGATGAGCCGTAGCAACAGGTCGTTTGCGCCGGCGGGGCTGGGGCTTGCGCCTCGTTTTTGTCTTGAAACGTCGCAACCGAGGAAAGCTGATCAAAAAAACAAAGCCGGAAAGGAATGTCCTTTCCGGTTCAACTGTGCGGCCATTCGCGCGTTTTTTTCGCCTCCCGATGGCCGTTGGTCGGATTGCCGCTTGACGCTTCGTAACCGACTTGGTACACGTATTGTTTCGGGGCATGGATGACGTTGTCCATCCGGTACTGATCTAAGTCGTCTTGAAATTGCCGTTTGCTTTCCCGGTCGCTCATGTTTGCGGCCTCCTTGTCAATATAGTCTGGGGCATTTATAGGGTGTACGATTTGGCCGCGCTTTATCAAAAGCCGTGGATCGTCATGCCGCCGTCAACAAACAGCGTTTGGCCGGTAATGTAGCTGGCCGCATCGGAGGCGAGGAACACAGCCGGGCCGACGAGCTCAGGCAACTCGCCAATCCGCTTGAGCGGCGTGACGGCCAAAATGTCGTTCACATACGCTTCGTCCTCAAGCAGCGTTTTGGTGAGCGGCGTTCGGAAATACCACGGGCCGATCGCGTTGACGCGTATGCCGTAGCGCCCCCACTCAAACGCCAGCACTTTCGTCATTTGGATGAGCGCCGCTTTCGTTGCCGCGTACACAACCCCGGTGCGCAAGGCGACATGGCCGGCGACGGAAGCGATGTTGATGATGTTTCCGCCTTGCTTTTGTTCTTTCATGACGCGACCGGCTTCTTGTGAGACGAGAAACGCCGACTTTAAGTTGGTGTTCATAATCGTTTCCCACTCATGATCCGTCACATCCAAAGCCGGCGTGCGGATGTTCATGCCAGCGTTGTTGACCACGATATCCAGCGAGCCGGTTTGTTGTTTGATGTCGGCGACCGCGTCGTGCACGGCTTGTCGGTCGGTGACATCAAGCGGGTATATGTACGCATTTCGGCCGAGCTGTTCGATATGGCTTGCCGTTTCTTGCAAATCAGCTTCCGTGCGGGCGATGAGCGCTACATCGGCTCCGGCTTCCGCAAACCCGATCGCGATCGCCCGGCCGATGCCGCGTCCGGCTCCGGTCACAAGCGCCGTTTTTCCGTCCAAACGGAATGAAGGCAAAAACATAAGAGTCTCTCCTTTCGAACATGATCATTCGGCTTGTTAGCGGGGGTCCGCATAGTTTCACTATAGCACGGTTGCCCGCCGCCGCCAACGATTTGAGGCGTCGGCCATAGCGGCAAATGGCGAATGGGACGTTGCAGCCGGTTGTCCGGGTCGCTACAATAAAGAAGGGGAAAAATATAAAGAGAAGGAGATGACGCATGATTCATCACACATGGGCGACCCGGCCGACGATCAAAAAAGTAAAGTGCGTTCACACGAACGCGGAAAAGTACATGGTCAGCAATGTATTGACGCCGGGCAAGGTATATGAAGTAAAAAACGAAACCGACGAGTTTTATTTTGTCATTGACAACAGCGGAAAAGTCGGCGGGTTTTACAAAGATTATTTTGAGGAAGTCAAATGATCGCGCCAATCACCAAGAAAAAACGGATGTCCAAAACAGGGCATCCGTTTTTTCGTTCAGCCGACGGCGCTTTGTTCTGCCGTCGGCGGTCCCACCCGACTTGCCGGCAACGTGATCGTCAACGTCGTCCCTTTTTGTACGGCGCTTTCGATCGTCCACGTTCCTCCCATTTGTTCGATGATTTTGACGGCGACCATCGCACCAAGCCCAGTGCCTTTTTCTTTTGTGCTGAAGTATGGCTCGCCGAAGCGGCGCACTTGTTCTTTCGTCATGCCAACGCCGTTGTCGGAAATGGTGATGACGACTGATGCCCCCCGGTTCTCGGCCGCAACATGGAGCGTGCCGCCGTTCGGCATCGCCTCAATGCTGTTTTTCAACAAGTTGAGAAAACACTGTTGGAAATATTGTACGTTTCCGATGACGACACCATGTTCGAGGGAAGAGGATACATGGATCGAATGCATATGCGCCATTGGCGTAATCATTTGCAGCACTTTCTGAAGCTGGGTGGCGACATCAATCGGCTCAGTCTCTTTTGGCGCCGGTTTGGCAAACGTCAAATAGTCGCGGATGATGGCTTCCGCCCGCTCGAGTTCCTCTAAGGCGATGCGAATGTAGCGCTCTTCGGTTTCGCGCGGCAGCCGACCCGTTTGCAGCAGCTGGATGAATCCTTTGACGACGGTGAGCGGGTTGCGGATTTCATGGGAAATGCTGGCCGCCATTTGGCTGACGATCTGCATTTTTTCCATCTTCATCAGCTCTGCCCGAGCGAGCTGCGCCTCATGAAGCGTCTCCATCAAATAGACAGCGAACATCATGACGAATGGCGGCATTATAATGAAATACGCGATATACGGCCTCGTTACCGGAAAATCAGCAACAATCACGGCGACAAATGTCGTGAGCACCGCGAGCAAAAACGTCAGCCAAAGCGACATAACGAGCTTGCTCGGCCGCGGCAGCTTGCGAAACAGCGGCGAGGCGGCCGCCGCTATGGCAAACATGATGGCGTAAACGATCAAGGTGAGCGGTTGAAATCCGTACAAAACGGTGCGCGCCAGCATCAAGACAACAAACAGCACCGCCCCGACCGCGCCGCCGCCATACAATGTCCCAAGCAAAAACGGAATTTGCCGGAAATCATGGACGCACAGCGGATCCATGTAAATCGGAAATTTCATGCACAAAACGGCCGCCAACGCCAAACAAATCCCAAGCAGCGCCCGGCCATAGAGCGGGCGCTGCCGGATCGCTCGACTATGGTCATAAATAAACGAAAAGGCAAAGATCGTGACTAAAATATAAAATAAGTTGTTCAGGACGTGCTGGTTCATGTATAAACCCGCCATACGAAAAATCTCCTAACTGAATGGACCTTATCACCTTCCATTATAGCGAAAAGAGATTGAAAGAAAAATATGCATTGGCTATGTCCGATCTTTCGGCAGCCAAACCGCCAAGGCGCCAAAGAGCGGCAGCACGCTGCAAAGCCCCATTAATGTGCCGAGCGACGACAAGTCGGCGATTTTGCCGAGCACGACCGCGCCGAGCGCCCCCATGCCAAACGCCAGACCGACGATGAGCCCGGATGCCATGCCGACATGGTTGGGCAGCAGCCGGCTGCATGACAGATGATGTCATGTTCAAGGCAAAGGCGCCCCAGCCGATTTGCGCATACGACAGCTCCATTGTCGAGCGCAAAATCGGAAAGAGCGCCGGGATGACCGCTTGCATCGCATCGTTCAAAAAGTGGCCGAGGCTGATGGCGAACAAAATCGGGTAGACGGTCATTCTTGCGGCGCTCGTTCGCTCTGTATGGGTGTTCATTGTTCTCCCCCGTTCAAAATATATCTAATATTCCTAATTATACTTGATCTTATTGTATTTTCAATCACCGGCCCGGTAATTCAACTTTTCTTTTCCGGATGCCCCGATCGCGAGCTTGACGCTCACGGACAGCGTGTTGTTGCCGAGCGGGATGAGGCCATTGGACTGATGTTGTTTCCAAATATCCGGACGCTGGCGATACAGCTGCTCCGACAGATTCAATAGATCGATCTGCTGCTTCTTGCCAAGTTCATACAAGCGGCGGATCTCCTGCTTCACCGTTTGTTCCGCCAGTTTGGTCAGTTGTTTTCGTGAGAGCGGTTCACGCAGTTCGATGATGGCGCCTTGCGCCTGCACTTGGACAGTAAACGCAGGCTCTCCACTCTTCACTTTGATCGACCATTTCGTTTTCGGGTCCCGGACGACAAGAGAGGCGACCGTTTTCCCTTTTTGTTTGACATAAATCGGGGTGCGGCGAATGTCGTGTTCGAGCCAGCGAAGTCCCTCTAGATCGGAACGGCGGACACATTGCTGCAGGCTGTAATGGTGGACAAAACACACGCCGGAAACAGCGAGCATCGGTTTCGGCTTTTTATTTTCGATCCAGCGCCGGCGGTCGAGCGTTAAATACGGAAGCCTTGCCGTATCGGCTTTTTCATCCATATCGACAATCAGCCGGCTGAGCCGGATCGGGCGGATGAACGAACTTTGTTGAAAGATTTCTTCCGGGTTGGACAACAGCGAATAATAGGAGGAAGCGTTTAACAGCGGCGTCGCTTCAAACAGCTCGGAAAGCGGCTCATCGGTGGCGTACACCCATGCTGTATGGCGAATTTCGTTGTAACGGTTCAGCACATCGATCACATCGGCCACGATGCCTTTTTGCAAGGCCCGTTTGGTAAAGACAATGCTTTTTACATGGCCCCATGACACCCTTTGTTGAATGGAAGGGTAGATTTTGTCGGTCGCGATATTAAACGTTTCGCCAGCGGCTTTGCCGATGGAAACGGCCGCTTTCTCTTTGCCGCCTCCGGCCTCGACTTTGGCGAGGGCGGTGAAACCAACCAGCTGGACGTAGGCGATCACTTGGCCATCTTTATAATCCACCCCAATGGCATGAATATACACAATATGATCGATGTTGCGCGTATCCCAACAGCCGCTGAGCAAGATGACGGAAGCGATGATGGGAAAGAGCCGCTTCCTCATTTTTGTTCCCTCTCTTTCGCAATGAGATCGTTGGGACGCACAATGCGGTCGCGCGTGCGGAACTGTTTCCATGTGCTCGGGATAAATACTTTCCCGATATCTTTTGAGGGCGGCGCCAGCGGCGTGAGATACGGAACGCCGCAGGTGCGCAAGTTGACCGCATAAGTCAAGATGAAAAACAGCGACAGAATGAAGCCAAACAGGCCAAGAACGGTGGAGACCGTCAGGACAATAAAGCGCAGCAAGGTGACACTGCCGGCCATGTTTTGATTGACGAGCGTGAATGTCGAGATGACGGAAATGGCGGCAATGACGAGTGTGGCCGGGGCGGCGAGCCCGGCGTTGATCGCCGCCTGGCCGATGATTAAGCCGCCGACGACGGACAGCGTCTGCCCGATGGCGATTGGCAGCCGCATCCCGGCTTCCTTAAACACCTCAAACAAAATCATCATCACAAACATCTCCAGCGGCACCGGAAGCGGCACTCCTTGGCGCGACAAAATGAGCGTCGCCAGCAAGGTGAACGGAAGCTGGTCCGGATGGAACGAAGTCAAGGCGACCCAGCGCCCGGCAAATAAATGGCGACCGAAGTGCCGACGAGCCGGAGCAGGCGCTGAAATACGACAAACAAGAAAAACGTGTTGTTGTCTTCCGACGTGTTCAGCAAAAAGGTTAAATTGCCCGGGCCGATCAAGGCGGTCGGCGCCCCGTCGACCAAGATGATAAAACGGCCGTTGAGGAGCGAATTGACGGCAAAATCGGGCCGCCCGGTATAACCGAACATCGGGAACAAAGAAAACCGGGTGTCGGACAACCACTCTTCAATTTGGTTGGTGCTTGTCACCGAGTCGATGTACAAACTGAGCAGACGGCTTCTCACCTCATCGATGATGGCCGTGTTGGCAATATCATCGACATAGAGGAGCCCCACTTTTGTCTGACTGCGCGTGCCGATGACAAACGGTTCATAGACGAGCCGGTGCGAGCGCAGCCGCTTGCGGATGAGCGCCACGTTTTTGCTGATTTCTTCGATAAATCCATCTTTGGGTCCGCGGATCGATACTTCCGTGTTCGGCTCTTCCGGGTCGCGGTTTGGCGGGCTGGCGAGCGGCATCGTGTACAAGACATCGGCTTCGTGAAAATAAATGAGCAAATCGCCGCTAAACAGCCTGAAGTTGAGATCATCGATCCGCACTTCTTTTCCCATATACTCAAGCGCCGCCAGTTTGCGGGCCTCGATGTCGGCGGCCGAAAAGCATGGATGGTGTTCGCACAGCGCGCGGAACATCGGATAGATGGCTTTTTGCAGCATTTGCGTATCGCACAGTTCCTCGCAATAAATAAACAGCAAGTGCACGACAGCCGCCGAGCCGTCAGGCAAAGAGGATGGAATCGCGGCTTCCGTCATGATGACGTCAGGGCATTTGGCGTACATCGTGCGCAACGCCTCTTCGGAGATGATGACGGTCTCGAGCCCTGTGTAATCGTCTTTCAACCGCTTGCCTTCGGCGGCGCGCATCGGTCGTTTCATCATGTCATCCCTCTTTTCTTTTTGCGATATGCCAACAAAGCGAAACCACTTAACACAACGGACAGCGCAAGACTAAACAGCAGCGATGCCGGCAGCACCCCATGTTTGACAACATGCAAAAACTGTTCATCGCTGACCGGCGCCAGCGCCGCCAATGTGATCGCCAAGTAAAGGACAATGAGCACCCAACGGCGGGTTTGCGGATGGCGGATCGGAAACAATTCTACAATCAGCGCTGTCGATAAGGAGATGCGGATGAAAGCGCCGGACAGCCATTGATAGACCGACAGAAAGTCCACATGCTCAATGTACGTCCCTAAACTGACCATCCGCCATTGCTCAAACGCCGGATAGCGAAGGCGCGTCGCCTGCTCGGGGCCAAATTCGGTGATGGCGCCAATCGTCGGCCCGATGCTCAGCTCGGCTGTGAAAACAGCGATGGCGGCAAGCGTTTTCCATGAAAATGGGCGGGGCAGGCGATGGGAGAGAAACAAAAGAACGATCACCTCCGCATATCCCGCTCCGGCGTACATCATGCCGTTGAGCACAGGTCCAACACCATGTTCAAGCGCTGGTCTGAGCAGTGAATAATCTTTATGAGGCGTGGTCGAGAGCATAACGAAAAAACCAAACACGATGACGAACGGGCAAATGATCATGGAAGTGTTGGCAATCGAGTCGATGCCTTGGTACGAGTTATAAAAACAAACGGCCACGATGACAAGAATCAGCGCCCATCTCGGCGTCGCCGTCAAATAAGAGGTGGTGGTGAACGTGACCGTATCGTTTAACGTGACAAAACTATGAAGAAGCAAAAAAGCGCTGCTGACACCGGCCACCGCATAAGCAGCCGCGCTCGAAAACCGGCTTTTCAGCCAGTCAAACAGCCGCTCCCCGTTCAGCTGCTTGGCGATGAAATAAAGAAGCGGCAGCCAAACGAGCAAACCTGCCAACGCTCCCAAGGCGGCGATCCACGCATCGCGGTGGGCGGCCTCAAGCATAAAGGGGATGATGATGACATGATTCATCAGCCCGACCGACAGCATGACCATAAATAACAGTTGCAGAGCGCTAAGCGGCTGTCCGTTCATCATGAATCCCTTTCTTTCCATGCAATCTCTAGAACGATAGTGTTTCCAGTCTAGGGGAATTTATCCGCGCAAACGGCAACCCAACAGCGAAACTTCTCAGGCGGCAGGGGGCACAATACAGGGAAGAAAGGGCGAACATCAACGGCATGCAAGGGGGGCGCAGCATGAAATGGCTTCATTTGACGATCGGCGTGAAGATTTCCAGCTGCCGCCCCACCCGGTGTATGTCCCGGTGACGCTGATCCGCGATGGCCAGCTGTTGGCAGACGAATTAGCGGAGCTTGGGAAAACGGAGCAATGGCTGGCCGCCAAACTGCAAAAACAAGGAATTGCCTCGCCAAAAGACGTGTTGATCGCCGAGTGGCTCGAAGGAGATGGGCTGTTTGTTCAGACGTATCAGCCCGCCGAGCGGCAACGGTCAACGCGGCGGCAAACGGCGCCGGAATGAGATGAAGAAAGAATCCGGGAATGGATTCTTTCTTTATTTTGGAAAAAATTCTTGCCTTTCTTCTGTTTTATGTGTACTATTGGTTATAGTACGGTTGTGACAATGAGAGGAGGAGGGGAGATGTTTGAGCTCGATTTGCGAAGCCGCCAGCCGATTTACGAGCAGCTGATTGACAAAATGAAAGAAATGATCGTTCGCGAACTATGGCAGCCGCACGATCAGCTGCCATCGGTCAGGACGATGGCGAAACAGCTGATGATCAACCCAAATACGATTCAAAAAGCGTACCGCGAACTGGAGCGCGACGGCTGGATTTATTCGATTCCAGGGAAAGGCAGTTTCGTCGCCCCGCGTTCAAAAGAACCAAACATCGAGGCGGTCGCCGCGGTCCGTGAGCAGTTTGTCCGCCTTGTCAAGGAAGCGCGGTTTTTAGGGGTGACGAATGAGCAGTTATGGCAATGGATTCGAGAAGGGGAAGAAAGAGGGGGAGGATCGTGATTCAACTTGTGGACGTGACGAAAACGTTTGATCGGTTTGCGGCCGTCAAGGGCGCGAACATGATGGTGCCAAAAGGAGCGATTTACGGGCTGCTCGGCCCGAACGGCGCCGGAAAAACGACGCTGCTCAAGATGATGGCCGGCATTCTCCGCCAAGATCGCGGAACGATTGCAGTGGACGGGGAGGATGTGTGGGAAAATGTCCGCATCAAGCAACGCCTTTTGTTTTTGCCGGACTTTGTTTACTTTTTTCCGCACGCGACGATTCGCCAAATGGCGGATTTTTACGAGCAACTGTACCCTTCGTTCAGCCGCGGACGGTTTCTGGAATTGCAGTCCGTCTTTGCGCTTGATCCAAACAAAAAGATTCAGCAGTTTTCCAAAGGCATGCAGCGCCAGGCGGCGTTTTGGCTTGCTTTTTCCGTCCGGCCGGACGTGCTTATTATGGATGAGCCGCTTGATGGGCTCGACGTATTCGTCCGTCGCCATGTGAAACAGCTGTTAATCGATGAAGTAGTAGAACGGGAAATGACCGTTGTCATCTCGTCGCACAATTTGCGCGAGCTCGAAGATTTATGCGACATCGTCGGATTGATGGCGCAAGGGACCGTACGGATGGAGCGTGATTTAAACGAGCTGCGCGCGGGGATGCATAAGCTGCAAGCCGCCTTTCGCGGCGGGTTTCCGAGCGAGTTGGCCGAACGGCTTGACATCGTGCATCGCGAGGAGCGCGGCAGCATCGTTCTTCTTATTGTCCGCGGGGAAAAGCGGCGCATAGAGGAGACGGTCCGCGCATTTCATCCTCTCATCCTTGATGTGCTGCCGCTGTCGCTTGAAGAAATTTTTATGTATGAAATGGGGGGCGATGCTCATGTCCGTGAAACAGTGGTCGGCTAACCGCGCCATGTGGGGGCAAAATCTTCGTCAAATCGGCTGGATTGCCATCATTCACTGGCTGCTATGGCTGGCGGCGATTGTGCTGCCGATGGCGCTCGCGTATTCTCAATATGACCCAAAGGTCGGCAATATTCCGCAATGGTACAGTGTGTATGATATAGCCAATGGAATGGAAGCGCTGTGCGCTTGGCTCGTTCCGATTTTGGCGGCGGCCGGCGTGGTTCGCTATATGCATGAGAAACGGTCGGCTGATTTCATCCATAGCTTGCCCATCCGCCGCACCGAACTGCTTGCCGGGCAGATGCTTATTGGATGGCTCTTTTTGGCGGTTCCGCTCGTGTTGACCGCCTTGGTTGCGATCGGATGTCTGTACGGACTTGATCTCCCGTGGCCGATTGGAGCGGGGGATGTGGGACGATGGCTTGGCGAGACGCTTGTCGTAGAGACGATGATTTTTGCGCTAGGTGTCATGGTCGGCGTGCTCGTCGGCCAATCGATCGTTCATATTGTGTTAACGAATATTGCTCTCTTTTTTCCGACAGGCATCATGGTGCTGCTGTTTAGCAATTTGCCGTTATGGTTGTATGGATTCCCCGATGGGTACTATTTATCGGGAAATCTGATGGATTGGGCGCTGCCGATTCGTTACAAGATGCTGACGGATCAGGCGATGAGCGCGGGGGAAGCCGGACTGTTGCTGCTGTTGTCGCTTCTGTTTTTCGGGGTGTCCATTTGGTTGTACGAGCGGCGGCCGACGGAAGCGGCCGGACAGGCGCTCGCCTTTTCAGTGCTTCGCCCACTGTTTGTGTATGGAGTGGCGTTTTGCATGTGCTTGACCGGCGGGTTCTACTTTGGACAAGTCCAACGGCAGTGGGGATGGATCATCTTTGGGTATGTTGCGTTTTCGCTTATCGGGTATGCCGTTGCGCAAATGGTCGTGATGAAAACATGGCGTGTTTTTCATAAATGGAAAGGGTATATCGCCTTTGCCGCTGTGATGTCGGTCTTATTTTTGACTGTGCGCCTTGATCCGGTTGGATATGTGAGACACGTTCCGAATTTGTCCGATATTGAGAAAGTCTATTTCGGCCAGTCGGTGATGAATTGGCAAAATCCTAACTTGATGGAAAGAGAGTTTGAAGCATTCGATCAGTTTTTGCGCACGAAGGACAACATCAAAGCTGTCAGGGCGCTTCATGCGCAGCTTGTGCACGATCAGCCGCTCCCGTCACGTTTTGGCAACGTCCGGCCGATTGTGATCGGGTATGTGCTCAAAGACGGCACGCGTCTCCTCCGCCGCTACGAAGTGCCGATTGAACCGTACATGCTGTATTTTCAGCGCATCATGGGTTCAAACGAATATAAGCAGCAATATTATTTGCTCCTTCGCCCGAGCTATTCTCCGATCCGCCAAGTGACGATCCGCAATGTCGAAACGGGGCGTCCGGTGGTCGTGCTGGCCGATCCGAAGGAGATCGAGTCGTTTGTCCAGGCGCTCAAACAAGATTTGTGGAATGAGCCGGTGGAGGACATCATCCGCGGGGGGAGCACATGCAGGGGGATATTGAATTGCTGCAAAGCGACGGCGATTCGTTTACCGTTCCCTTATCTTCACACAGCACCCATGTTCGCGAATGGTTGCAACAACAGCATCATTGGGAGCAAATACAGAAAAGGTAATGCCCAATGAAGAGGAAAGGTGTCCCGTTGCTTTTGGGGCACCTTCCTCTTTTTGCCTCCGGCTGTTGGTCAAGACGTTTTGTTTTTTCGTTTCCACATCCAAACGTTCAATAGATCGAGCAACAGCAAAAAAATGAACAAGGATAAAATAAATAGTTCCGGCGCTTCCATTACCCGAAAGGGATTCAGCACGATATGCAACGATTGATGCAAGGTCATCCCCATCAACTGATCCATGCTTACCATCGTTCCTAGGGCGAGCAAGGCAAACATCAGCCAAACAACAATTAGTTTCATGGCGTTCCACCTGCTGTTTTTCTTTAGTTTTTGCTATTGATTCAAAACCGATGCACGGGCGTATGCCCTCCCGATTTCGTGTCCATAATGAGGGATAAAAAGGAAGCGGAGTGAGGAGGAAAAACATGCTGTTTCAATGGGGAATGGGCCGACAAAAAAAAGCAGATCAATGACGGGGTGAAACAAGAAGGACCGGACCATAGCGGCGAGGCGGCGGACGTCCCGCAAGAGCCGATGTCAGCTGAATTAGCCGTCAACCTTGACATCATCCGCCAAACGACTGGACAAAGCAGCGATGTCGTCATCCGTCGGTTTTCGCTGGGTCAAGAGAGGCAAATCAAAGCAGCCATCGTCTTTGTGGATGGTCTTGTTGACGACAAACATGTGTACGAATTTTTGCTGACGCCGCTGCTGGAGGCGTCATTTCCACTGTCATTAACAGAAAAAGAATGGTTTCAGTGGATCGAACAAAAGTTGGCCGCGGTGGGCGGTGTGAAGCATGTCGTCGATTGGGAACACCTGTTTTTGGAGCTGTTTTCCGGAGAGACCATCATCTTGTTGGACGGGGTGCCGTCCGCTGTCAGCGCCAGCACCAAAGGCGGCCAATATCGCGCGATCGAGGAACCGCAAACGCAAATCGCCGTCCGCGGGCCGCGCGAGGGATTTACGGAGTCGTTGCGCGCGAACACCGCGATGATCCGCCGCCGCATTAAAAATCCCAATCTTTGGCTGGAAACGATGCAAATCGGCACCGTGACGCAAACGGATGTCGCGATCATGTACATCAAAGGCATTGCCAATGACGAGGTTATCGAGGAAGTGAGAGCGCGCCTGCGCCGCATTGATACGGACAGCGTGCTTGAGTCCGGTTATATTGAACAATTAATCGAAGATCAAACGTTTACGACGTTTCCGACAATCTATCATACCGAGCGTCCCGATGTGGTAGCCGCCAACCTGTTGGAAGGACGGATAGCGATTTTTATTGATGGGACGCCGTTTATCTTGATCGTGCCGGCTTTGTTTATCCAATTTTTTCAAGCGATAGAGGATTATTATGCCCGTTTTGATATCGCCACTGCTCTTCGCTTTTTGCCCGTATTGATTTTTTTTCTCTCGCTCGTTGCGCCGGCCATTTATATAGCGGCGACGACGTTTCACCAAGAAATGATCCCAACTCAGCTTGTCATCGCCATTGCCGCCCAGCGTGAGGCCGTACCGTTTCCTGGTTTTGTCGAGGCGTTGATGATGGAAGTGACATTTGAGATTTTGCGTGAAGCGGGGATTCGGCTGCCGCGTGCAGTCGGACAGGCGGTGTCGATTGTTGGCGCCTTGGTCATCGGGCAGGCGGCAGTGGAAGCTGGGTTCGTTTCCTCGGCGATGGTGATCGTCGTTTCGATCACGGCGATCGCCAGCTTTGCGACGCCGTCGTTTGCCATCGCCATTTCAGCCCGTCTCATCCGCTTTGGGTTGATGTTTTTAGCAGCGATGTTCGGGTTTTACGGCATCATGATGGGGTTGTTGGTCATGATTCTCCATTTATGCAGCTTGCGTTCGTTTGGGGTGCCATACATGTCGCCGCTCGCTCCGTTCACCCCATCTAATATGGGCGATACCCTGTTTCGAATCCCGACATGGATGTACCGCGAGCGGCCGCGCCTGATTAACCAGAAAAATATCATTCGCCAATCGGGGGATCAGAAACCGCAGCCTCCGGCACCAACACGCCGGGAAAAGGAGGATGGATCATGAAACGATCTATCGCCATGTTTGTGTCCTTTTTTGTTTGTGCGCTGTTGCTGGCTGGTTGTTGGAGTAAAAAGGAGCTTCCTGACTTAGCGTTTGTCATTGCCGTTGGCCTTGATAAAACAGAAGACGGCAGATATTTGGCCTCGTTTCAAGTCGTCAACCCGGGCAACGTCGCCGGCGCGACCCAGCGTGGCGGCGGGGCGGCCGGCGTGCCCGTTTCCATGTATACGTCGACCGGAGACACGTTGGTCGAGGCAAGCCGAAAAGCCTCGAAGAAGTTGTCACGCATTCTGTATTATGGCCATACGAACTTGGTGGTCATCGGCGAAGAGGTGGCGCGTGAGGGGTTGAATGGGGTATTCGATGCGATGGAACGGAACAACCAGTTTCGCACGACCTCACGGCTGGTTGTTGCCCGTGGCCATTCGGCGAAAGATGTGCTAGCTGTGTTGACACCGATTGATAAAATTTCCGCCAACCAAATTATTAAGACGTTGGAGTTTTCCGAGATGGCCTGGGGGCAGACAATCAACACCGATGTCTGGTGGGCGATTCGTAGCTTGTCTGGAGCCGGAAGAAATCCGGTGATGACCGGTATTACCATTGAAGGGGATCCCCAGCGCGGCAAACGGCAAACCAACGTCCAGACATCGGTCCCGAACGTCCGAATCAGTTTGGACGGATTGGCATTATTTAAAAAAGATCACCTTGTTCGCTGGGTGAGCGGGTCGACATCAAGGGGCGTGCTTTGGGTGCTGGATCGAATTAAACAAACGAATATCACGATCCCCTGGAATGGAAAAAAAGAAGCGATTGGCTATCGAACCGTGCGGGTGAAAACAGAGGTCAAGCCCCAATGGAAAAAGGGAAGGCCATCGATTTTGGTTCACATTCAAACGGAAGGGGATATCAGTGAAGCATACGTTCCGATTCGTTTGGATGACTACCGGCAATTGTTCCAATTGGAAAAGGCCATTGGCCGGGATATTGAACGGGAAGTGAAACAGGCGATTGAAACGGCCCAGTATGAAAAAACTGATGTTTTTGGTTTTGGCGAGGCGGTGCATCGCGCCCACCCCCGCCTGTGGAAAAGAATCAAAAAAGAGTGGGATGACCGCTATTTCCCTCATCTTCGGGTGACAGTGAAAGTGGATGCTTACATTCGGCGCACGGGATTGCGGAATACGCCATATATCAAATAAGCGTTTTCGGCTCAAAAAACTTGGATACGGTGGAGTGAGGAGCGATGGAGCGAGATGGAACATAGTAAAATCAATATGCGCCAGCTGTTTGTCCTGATCGTATTGTTTGAGCATGGCAGTGCGATCGTCATTCCGCTCGGCGTCAGCGCCAAGCAAGATGTATGGATCGCCACTTTGCTCGGTCTGGCTCTAGGGCTGTTGCTGATTTTGATTTACGAGCGTTTGTTTCACTATTACCCTGATCAGCCGCTGACTTCCTATGTGACACATATCGTCGGCAAGCCGCTCGGCAAGTTGTTGGCGGTTCTCTATATTACCTATTTTTTCTATATCGCCGCCCGTGTGTTGCGTGATTTTGGCGAACTGTTGCTCACGTTTGCCTATCCGGAAACACCGCTGTTTGTTTTGAATGCCCTTATGGCTATGACGGTCATGTACAGCGCCTATAAAGGCATCGAAGTATTGGCGCGCACCGGCGAACTGCTTTATACGTTGTTGCAAATACTGGCGGTTGTCGGATTCATCTTGGTTATCGCTTCCGGACTTGTTGATCTCACCCAGCTCCAGCCAGTGTTAGAGGAAGGGTGGAAACGGGTGTGGAAAACGGTGTTCACGGAAACGTTGTACGTGCCGTTTGGTGAAATGATCGTGTTTACCATGCTGTTTCCATACTTGAATCGTCCGGAAAAAGCGCGGCGGGCCGCCGTTGCCGGGATGGTGTTGACCGGGATCAACCTGGCGATCATTATGGTCGTTAATACGGCCGTCTTGGGAGCTGATGCGGTGTCACGTTCATCGTTTCCGTTGCTCGATACGATCCGCCGCATTCAAGTCGCTCACTTTTTAGAGCGGCTTGATGTCTTTTTTATGGTCGCTCTAGTGATCGGGGGGTTTTTCAAAGTCTCCATCTTTTTTTATGCCGGCGTCGTGGGGGTGGCTCATGTATTCGGGTTTTCGAACCACCAGCGGCTTGTTTATCCGTTTGGGGCGCTTGTCTTATTGTGGTCCGTGGCGATGGCAAGCAACTATGTGGAGCATATTCATGAAGGATTAAAGATTGTCATGTTCTATCTGCACATCCCGCTGCAAATCATCATTCCGGTGCTCTTGCTTGTGATTGCGGCGATTCGCCGGCGGTTTGGATCATCGGCAAAATAAGAAAAACGGACTAGAAGATTTATGCGGCAGCAAGCAGGAAAAACCGCAAAAAAACACGAATACAACAATAACCTGTTCCTGTGAGGAACAATGGGGCGAAAAGTGGTGCTGAACATGCAACCCGAAGGCGGGGTGGAAACAACCCGGCGCCGACGTGCGTTTTTGTTTCGGGAAGCCGGTGTCAGCTGAAAGCGATGGATTTTGATTATAACGAAAAAGGGTTGAACGATGGTGAAGGCGAATGTACAGGCGATCGATCAGCTAGACGCGGAACAGTTGGGCAGCGGCATGGTGATGACCGACCATCAACTTTTGATTGTTGCGGTCAGCGAGCCGACGCCAAGATGGCTCGGATTTGCCAAACATGAATTAGTCGGGCGGCCGGTCGGCGTTCTGTTTTCAGCCGAATGGTCGGCCGCGTTGTTGGACGGCATCGCCGAGGCGGTAAAAAAGGACGGATGTTGGCAAGGAGAAGCGCGCCATGTGGCGAAAAGCGGGAAAATCTATACGAGCTGGATGAACGTCTATAGGTTATCAGGCAGCGAGGGAGAATGGCTCGTTTGGCATTTTGTTGAACAAACCGCTATGCCTCCAGCTGATCGACCGACGCCGTCTGAGTTGCTCGGGGTCATTTACGATTCCGCCCCGTTTGCGGTTGTTCCGGTGGCGGCAGACGGAACCGTGCAAGATTGGGGGCTTAGTGCCGAGCGGCTGTTTGGGCGCCGAAAAGAAGAGGCGGTCGGCCGCCCGATATGGTCGCTCTTTCGTTGCGGCAGCCAAACATGGCTTCCGTTTCCTCCCAAAGAGCAGCGATGCGGCGAAGGGATGGTGCAGCGCCGGGACGGCACGTCCGCCAATGTCGCCTATACGGTCATTCCCGTGCTTCAGGCGGACGGATATATCGTCCTTGTCGAAGACGAGACGAAGCAAAAGCAAAAAGAGGCGGAGCGGCGGCGCCAAGTCGAGCTGGCGAAAAAAATTCAGCACAACTTGTTGACGCCGCTCATTCAAAACGAGGCGGTGACGATGGATGCCGTCTATATTCCATCGGATGATTTGTCAGGCGATATTTACGCTTGCTATCAAATCGACCTGTACCGCTACGGGGTGATCGTCATCGACGTGATGGGCCACGGCATTTCGTCGGCCTTGGTGAGCATGTTGCTCCGCTCGCTTTTGCGCGGGTTGATCGTGCGCGTCATTGACCCGGTCTCGGTGGCGAGCGAGCTGGAAAAGCATGTGCAAACGTTGTTTCCTGATGAGGCCAACGACATCCGCCACCTGTTTTCCATGATTTATTTAGTGATTGACACGAAAGAGCGAAAAATTGAATATACCAACGCCGGCCATCCGGCTGGGCTGCTCGTGTTTGACGATGGAAGCGTCCATGAGTTGGACAAAGGCGGTTTGGCGATCGGCAGCCCGTTTTCCTTGCCGTTTGAAAAAGGGGTGATTCATTACGACAAGCGGGCCCGCCTCCTTTTGTATACAGACGGCATTTTAGAGGAGATCGATCCGTCGATTTTGCAAAGCATTGAAAAAATTCGCTCATGCACGCAAATGTGCCGCCATTTGCCGGATAAACGCTTCCTCGAACGTTTAATCAGCCAAGGTCCGCCGCTCGTCAGCCCTTCCGACGACATTTGCTTATTGTCCATCACGGTTCATGGATAGGCGGGACGCTTTGTGGTGTGTGAATGGATCGTGCGCTGCCGGGCGGACGAGGAAGCGGTTTTGGTTTGCCATCTCCTTGCGGAGCAGGCTGCTTCGTTGTTTGCGGTCCGTGATGCGGAATTGTTTGTGTTGGCGGTGCATGAAGCGGTCGTCAATGCCGTTAAAGCTGTTCAACGGGCGGGGATGGAGGCGGGGACGATTTCGCTCTCCTTTTTTGTCACAAGCGCTGATGTGGCCGTGGCGGTTGAGGATGAGGGCGGCGGCGTTCCGGCGGACGTGATCGAGCAGCTCGATCACATGACGCTCTCTGATGTATTGCTCGCCGAATCGGGACGAGGGCTCTTGCTCATCCGTGAAATTATGGATGACGTCACGTGGGTTGAGCGGAAGGGCGGCCGTCGGATGCTTGTCATGAAAATGAGTCGGAATGCAACATAACGGGCTTTGGTGCCATGATGCACCCATGTGATCGGAACGAATGCGGGTGGTGGCCGAGGGCAGGACATGGCTGGTCAACGATAGGGGGATACAATGAAACAGCATCGGTTGTCGTTTGAATTGGAAATGGTTGTAGAACGCGCATACGAATGCATCAAGCTAACTGGACGGCTCGCCTATGATACGCAGCTCGCGGCGGAACAAAAGCTGGCGACGGCGGTGGCTGCTGTCAAGCGCTGCCTTGTCGTTGTCGACGTGAGCGGCCTTCGATTTTTGGACAGTACTGGATTAGCGCTCCTTGTCCGCTTTTTTAAGCAAATCGTCAGCGAAAGCCGCGCCATGGCCATCGTCGTCCGGGATAACGCCGCTATAGAAAAGATTTTGCGGATGGCCAAGCTCGACCGGCTGTTGCCGATCGTTGGCGATGAACAACAGCTGTTGTCCCTTGCACCGCCAAGCTCTTTCGACCATATTAGCCAGGAGGCGCTTTATTCGGCATGGCGTCAGCGTTCGTCATAGACATGGCTCTCATGCCGAATCAACGGGAAGATTTCACATTTCGCTGGCCCAAAAGCGTGTCGTCTATTTTTCTGACTGCTGAAGGCAAGCCAAGGTGTGATGGAAGACGGAATAACCCCCTGATTCACAGACCTATGTATGGATCTGGAAGCGGTGTGGTTTCATCATCCGCCAATCAATCGGGCATCCCGCTCGAAACGACGGAATAGACCCGTTGTTCCCCTATTGCCGCCGATGGCCCCCGAGCGATGAGACATTTGTTCGGGGGTTTTTGTTCCTCTTGGCCGGGAGCATCTCCGCTTCTGCCCATGCATTCTCATTGTCAAATAAATATTTCGGGTTTAGAATAAAATTATACACAACGATGAACGGCGGCTGGGCCCCGCGATCGGAATGGAGAGGAGAGTGGCGCAGACATGGGGCGGGTGCTGATCTATTTGCGGCCATATGGGAAGTGGATGGCGTTAGCTTGGTTGTTTATGTTGACCGAGCTCATCATCGAGCTTTGGCAGCCGCTGTTGATGGGGAAAATCATCGACGATGGTGTCATGAAACAGGATGTTGCGGCCATTTTCACGTGGGGAGCAGTGATGCTCGGGGCGTCGCTGTTGGCGTTTGCCTCAGGCATCGCCAACTCATTTGCCGCTGCCTACGTCGGTCAGGAGTACGGATTTGCGCTGCGGACGGCGCTGTTTGCCAAAATTCAATCGTTTTCGCTTGCGCGCATCGAGCAGTTGTCGCCGGCCTCGCTCGTCACCCGGATGACGAACGATGTGACCCAAGTGCAAAACATGTTGTTTATGAGTTTGCGCATCGCCTTGCGTGCACCGCTTCTGGTCGTCTTTGGCGTCGCGATGGCGTTTGTTGTTCATGCGCGCCTAGCGTTCGTTTTGGCGGTGGCCGTTCCCCTGTCCGCTGTTTTTTTATTGTGGGTTGTACAAAGGGCGGCGGCGTCCTTTTCCGCCGTCCAACGAGCGCTTGATCGCGTCAACGGCGTGATGCGTGAAAATTTGGCCGGCATGCGCCTCATCAAAGCGTGGATGAGAAAAGAATACGAAGAGGAGCGATTTGCGGCCACGAACGATGCGCTGATGGAGCGGACCATGAGCGTGCTTCGCCTCGTGGAGACGATCACGCCGGTGTTGCTGATCGTGATGAACACCGCCATCGTCGCCGTTCTCCTTTTTGGCCGCCACCATATCGAGGCCGGGACGGCGAGCGCTGGGCAAGTCGTCGCCATCGTCAACTACGCGACGCGGGCGACGGCGGCGTTGTCGATGTTTACGTTTATTACCATGGCGTTCTCTCGGGCGCGCGCCTCGGCCGTCCGCCTCGCTGAACTTCTTGAAGCCCCGGGCGAGCGACACGGGGCGGATGCGGGCGGTGGTCCGGCCGTTCAGCGCGGGGAAATCCGGTTTGAGCACGTTTCGTTCCGTTATCCGTCGAGTCCGCGCGAGGCGCTTTCGGACGTGTCGTTCGTCATCCGTCCGCATGAGACAGCCGCCATTTTAGGAGCGACAGGGGCCGGCAAATCGACGCTTCTTCAGCTGATTCCCCGGTTGTACGAACCAAGCGGCGGGCGCGTGTTGATTGATGGCGTCGATGTGCGCGAGTTTTCCGCCGAACAGCTGCGGACGGCGGTGCGCTTTGTCCCGCAGGAAGTGCTGCTGTTTTCAGGGACGGTCGCGGACAATCTCCGCTTTGGCAACATCACTGCGTCGATGGAAGAACTTGTGCAAGCGGCTCGCGATGCACAAATTCATGAAACCATCACTCGGTTTCCGGATGGATACGACGCACGGATCGGTCAAAAGGGTGTCAATTTATCAGGCGGGCAAAAGCAGCGGCTGTCGATCGCCCGCGCCTTGGTGGGGCAACCGCGCGTTTTGCTTTTGGATGACAGCACAAGCGCGCTCGATGCAGAGACGGAAGCAAAGCTGCTCGCAGCGTTGCGGAAGTATGCATGCACGACGGTGATGGTGACGCAAAAGGTGAGCACCGCGATGGCGGCGGATACGATTTTGCTTTTGGAAGACGGCCGCCTGATCGCACAAGGAAGTCATGAACAACTGCTGGCGACGAGCGACCTGTATCGACGCATCGTCGCCACGCAGGAAGGAAAGAAGGGATCGGTGGATGTCACTACGGCATAGTCCGCACGGAGCGCGTGTTGGCGCAAGTCCGCAGCGGGCGAAAAACAGCGTTGGCACGTTGCGTCGGCTATGGGCCTTTATCGCTCCGCAAAAGCGAAAGCTGTTTGCGGCTATGGCCATGGTTGTCGTCAGCTCAGCGCTGGCGCTCGCCGGTCCGTACGTCATCGGCTGGACGGTCGATGTGTACATCATCGAGCGGAGGACGGACGGTTTTTTAGCGACGCTCGTTTTGCTTCTTGCCATTTATATGGCCCTTGGCGCGGCGACGTTTTTGCAAAACTATTGGATGATCGATGTCGGCCAGCGGACGGTGCATGCGATCAGAGAGCGGTTGTTTCGCCATTTTCATGAGCTGCCGATTTCGTTTTTTGACCGCCGCCAGCAAGGGGAGCTGATGAGCCGGATTACAAACGACATCGACAATATGAGCCAGACATTTAACAGTACTGTTGTTCAGGTCGTCTCGAGCACGTTGACTTTGATGGGCGCTATCGTGGTCATGCTTTCACAGAGCGTTGTGTTGACGATCGTAACGCTTGTTGTCGTGCCGCTGATGTATGTGGGCATGCGCTGGATCACAAACCGGACGCGGGTGCGTTTCCGTGAGCAGCAACGGGCGCTCGGTGAGATGAACGGCTTTATCGAAGAGGTCATTTCCGGACAGAAAGTCGTGAAGCTGTTTTCCCAAGAAGAGCGGATGGAGTCTGAATTGGCGCGCAAAAACGCCGAGCTGAAACAAGCCGGGTTTTGGGCGCAAACGTATTCCGGCTTCATCCCGAAGCTGATGAACTTTTTAAACAACGTAAGCTTCGCCCTCATCGCTGGCGTCGGCGGATGGCTGGCGGCCAAAGGAGCGATATCGGTCGGGACGATCGTCGTGTTTGTCGAATACGCCCGCCAGTTTACCCGACCGCTCAACGATTTGGCCAACCAATGGAACACGTTGCTGTCGGCGTTGGCTGGCGCTGAACGGGTGTTGGAAATTTTGGATTTGCCGAAAGAAGAGGAAGACGAGCGGGAAGCGGCGGCCTTGGACCGGCTTGATGGACGCATTGAGTTTCGTCAAGTCGTCTTTTCTTACGACAAACAGCGCCCGGCGCTCGACGGCGTCACCTTTTCCATCGCCCCAGGAGAGACGGTCGCGCTTGTCGGCCCAACTGGAGCCGGCAAAACGACCGTATTGCAGCTGTTGACCCGCTTTTATGATCCAGATCGAGGAGTGATTTTGATCGACGGGCGCGACAGCCGGACGATCAAGCGGGCGAGTTTGCGCCGGCATATGGCGTTTGTGCTTCAAGATACGTTTTTGTTCGCCGGAACGATCCGCGACAACATCCGTTACGGCCGGCTTGAGGCGACCGATGAAGAAGTCGAGGAGGCGGCGCGCCAGGCGAACGCCCACTCCTTTATTATGAAGCTGCCGGACGGCTATGACACCGTTTTGGCCCCAGGAGGCGGCGGAATCAGCCAAGGGCAGCGGCAGCTGTTGGCCATCGCTCGGGCGATGATCGCCGACCCGGCCATTTTGATTTTGGACGAAGCGACGAGCAACATCGATACGGTGACCGAAGTGCGCATTCAAGAAGCGCTCGCGCGGCTCATGAACGGCCGGACGTGCTTGGTCATCGCCCATCGGTTGAACACGATTCAACATGCCGACCGCATCCTTGTGCTCAACGAAGGCAAAGTGATCGAGAAAGGGACGCATGAAGAGCTGTTGGCTGCAAAAGGATTTTACTTCCAATTGTATCAGCGCTATTGGTTGCGCAATGTGCAGCAGGCATAACTGTATGGTGTTCACGTTTGCAGAGGACTTCAGATGAATGCGTGTCTCCTCCATGCGAACTCGAGTGCTCAGGAAAGGAAGAGTGGGTCAACTACCCCCACTTC
>NZ_ATCO01000068.1:0-21821 GCF_000422025.1 Geobacillus sp. WSUCF1
GTCCGCCGCTGACCGAATCAAGGCAAGCCCCAATCCGGTCCGCTCGACTTGCATGTATTAGGCACGCCGCCAGCGTTCGTCCTGAGCCAGGATCAAACTCTCCAAAAGAAAGTTGATTGGCTTTTGCTTCGGCGCCTAGCTCTCTGCTGCCAAATCACCTTCCCCCTCAGGGTGCAAGCACCCTCCGGGTGAAGTACATTTGGCTTCGGGAGCTAATCTCGGCGCCTCAGCTTTTCTATCGCGCTTCGTTTCGTTCAGTTTTCAAGGAACGAGCTTATCCTTTATTCGCATTTGCTTTATTGAGACATCCATTATCTCAAAAGCGACTCTTATAATATATCATCCCTTTTTGTTTATGTCAATATGTTTTTTGTTTTTTCGCCGCATTGAAGCGGCTTTACCAATATAGCATCTCCATTTTGATGTGTCAACAGTTTATTCAAGATTTTTTCTTTCGGCCCCAAACTCCCTTATTCACATTTCTTCCATTCTCTCGCTAACATCCCGTACACAACATGGTCGACAAAATGATCGTAAAGCCACTCCGCATCTCGAATCGTCCCTTCATTCGTAAATCCCAGCCGTTCAGGAATCGCTCTGCTCCGGCGATTTTCTGTTGCACAGCGGATTTCGACACGATTCATCCCCTGCTCAACGAACAAATAGTCGATGCACGCCTTGCACGCTTTCGTCATCAGCCCTATTCCTTGAAACGATTCGCCAAGCCAGTAGCCTATGCTCGTTTTTCGATTCACTCGATCCATATAATGAATTCCGATCACACCAGCCAATTGGCCACGATGCCAAATTCCTGCCTCAAAACCATTGCCAGCAGCAAACTTCTGCAATCCTTGAAAGATAAACGTCTTCGAATCCGCTGCTGTTTGGGTTGAATCCACCCATGGGAGCCATTGACGCAAATGCGGGCGGCAGGAGTCAATCAACGCAAAAAGCGATTCCGCATCTTCCATTGTGAGCAACTTTAGCCATGAATGTTCCTCTAAGCGATGGATAAACATCGTTCATTCCCCTTTCATCATTTTTCTCATTATAGCATATCAACCTAAACACGCCAGTCGTCCGCCAATCCCTTCTTGGCAAATAAAAAAAGACTGTTCCCATGACGGCAAACCCGCCTTAGGAACAGTCCTCCGATCCTCTCTATTCCCGCAAAAAGACGAAGTAGCAGATAAAGACGACAAATAGCACATACAACAGCGGATGAACATCTTTGCCGCGGCCTTTTAAAATCATCGTGATCGGGTAGAAGATGAATCCAACGGCAATCCCAGTGGCGATGCTGTAGGAAAGTGGCATCGTGATGAGCGTGAAGAACGCCGGCACGGCGACTTCGAACTTTTTCCAGTCAATTTCGCCGATCGACGAAGCCATCAACACCCCGACGATGATGAGCGCTGGTGCGGTGACCGGTGCGGTAATGACGCTCAGGAGCGGGGAGAAGAACAGCGCCAGCAAGAACAAAATCCCCGTCACAACGGCCGAAAACCCAGAGCGTCCTCCGGCGGCGACGCCGGCTGACGATTCGATGTACGATGTCGTCGTCGATGTGCCAAACACCGCCCCCACCATCACTGCTGTCGCATCGACAAGCAGCGCTTTGCCGGCGCGCGGCAGTTTGTTGTTTTTCAGCAGTCCGGCTTGGTTGGCGACAGCTAGAAGCGTCCCTGTCGCATCGAAAAAGTCGACAATAAAGAACGTTAAGACAACGCCGAGCATTTTCCACGAGAAAATGTCCGGCAAATGCTTGATCGCTACACCGAAGGTTGGCGAAATATCCGGAATCGCGCCGACAATTTGATGCGGCACTTTGATCAATCCGAAAATCATGCCGACAATCGCGGTAATGACCATGCCGTAAAAGACGCCGCCGTTTACTTTTCTTACCATCAAAACAACAGTAATGAACAATCCAAAAATGGCCAACAGTGTATTGCCGTCTTTCAATGAACTTAATCCAACGAGCGTTGCTTTGTTATCGACAATAATTCCAGCGTTTTGCAAGCCGATGAACGTGATGAACAGGCCAATTCCGGCGCTGACTGCATATTTCAGTTCAACGGGAATGGCATCGATAATTTTTTCCCGAATGCCGGTGAGCGATAAAATCGTAAAAATGATGCCGGAAACAAACACCCCTGCCAGCGCTGTTTGCCACGGAATGCCCATATGCAGCACGACGGTGAAGGCGAAAAAGGCATTCAGCCCCATCCCAGGCGCCAAGGCGATTGGATAGCGGGCCAACACTCCCATCAAAATCGATCCGTACGCCGCTGCCAAAGCCGTGGCGACAAACACGGCGCCTTGGTCAATGCGCAGTTCGTCAGGAAAATCTTTCACAGCCCCTAACGACAAGGTAAATGGGTTGACGAACAAAATGTACGCCATCGACAAAAACGTCGTCAGCCCGGCGATAATCTCCGTTCGATAGTTCGTGCCGAGCTCATCAAACTGGAAGTACTTTCTCACGTCTGCCCCCTCCTATACATAAAATAAAAAACGCTTCTAGCAGCTACCAGAAGCGTTGACTAGGAAGGAATGACGAACAGAGAGAGGACAAACAAGCACTCTCCGATCCCGCATCCCTCGTAGTCAAGCTATTTACGGTAGCTTGGTAGAAACTCCCGAGCCATATTCCCGGGATTATACGACGGAATTCAACAATATTCATGATTCCACGGCTATTGTATCAGCCTGAAGATGACCTGTCAAGAAAAAAAGACGAACATTTCTTTGGAAATGTCCGTCTTTTGTTCGTTTTTATTCCCACTCGATCGTTGCCGGAGGCTTGCTTGTAATATCGTAGACGACGCGGTTGACATGCGGCACCTCATTGACGATGCGCGTTGAAATCCGCTCGAGCACATCCCACGGGATGCGGGCCCAATCGGCGGTCATCCCGTCGATCGAGGTCACCGCGCGGATGGCGACCGTATAATCGTACGTGCGGGCATCCCCCATCACCCCAACGCTGCGAATGTCGGGAAGGACGGTAAAGTATTGCCAAATTTCGCGGTCCAACCCAGCTTTTTTCACTTCTTCGCGCAAAATGGCGTCTGATTCGCGAACGATTTCCAATTTTTCTTCCGTCACTTCTCCAAGAACACGGATGCCAAGCCCTGGCCCCGGGAACGGCTGCCGCCAGACGATTTCGTCTGGGATTCCTAGTTGCGTGCCGAGTGCACGCACTTCGTCTTTAAACAGCGTATTGAGCGGTTCGATCAGTTCGAATTTCATATCTTCCGGCAAACCGCCGACATTATGATGCGATTTGATCGTTTGCGCCGTCGCCGTGCCGCTTTCGATAATGTCGGTATAGAGCGTGCCTTGCACTAAAAATTCAATGCCTTCAAGCTTGGCCGCCTCGTCGTCAAATACGTAAATAAACTCGTTGCCGATGATTTTCCGCTTTTGTTCCGGGTCCGTAACCCCTTTGAGTTTCGCCAAAAAGCGGTCTTTCGCATCAACTTTAATGACATTCATTTGGAACTGCTCACGGAACGTCTTCATGACGCTTTCGGCTTCACCTTTGCGCAAAAGGCCATGGTCGACGAAAATACAAGTAAGTTGATCGCCAATGGCGCGGTGCACCAAAACGGCAGCAACCGACGAATCGACTCCGCCGCTTAAGGCGCACAGCACTTTTTTTCCGCCCACTTGTTCACGGATGCGGCGCACCTGCTCATCAATAAAGTTTTCCATCGTCCAGTCGCCCCGGCAGCCGC
Source organism: Geobacillus sp. WSUCF1 (assembly GCF_000422025.1). Taxonomy (NCBI): domain Bacteria; kingdom Bacillati; phylum Bacillota; class Bacilli; order Caryophanales; family Anoxybacillaceae; genus Geobacillus; species Geobacillus sp. WSUCF1. The sequence continues at coordinate 3,744 of NZ_ATCO01000068.1, forward strand.
ACACCTCAAAGACAAATTTCTTCAATAGATCATTGCCGTAGACCGAGTGGCGCACTTCGGGATGAAACTGCACTCCATACCACTTCCGCCGTTCATCGCTCATCGCAGCAATCGGGCACGAAGGGCTCGTCGCATCGACAGCGAAACCAGCCGGCGGAGCGGTCACCAAATCGCCGTGGCTCATCCAAACGACTTGCTCGTCCGGCAAACCATGAAAAAGCAAAGAATCGTTTTTCACTTGGATGAGCGCTTTGCCGTATTCACGGTGCGTCGCTTTTTCCACCTTACCTCCTAAATGGTGCGCCATCAGCTGCATCCCGTAGCAAATCCCTAAAATCGGCAGCCCCAGCTCAAAAATCGCTGGGTCGCATGTAAACGCTCGTTCATCATACACGCTGTTTGGACCGCCCGAGAAAATGATTCCTTTGGCGTTCAGCGCACGAATTTCCTCAGCACGGATCGTGTGCGGATGCAGTTCGCTGTAGACACCAAACTCTCGGATGCGGCGGGTAATCAGCTGGTTATATTGACTGCCAAAGTCCAAGACGACGATCATTTCTTGGTTCATGTTTTCCACCCCGTCAAAAAAATAACGCTGCCATTGCCCAAAACATGGATGAAGGCAGAATAGCAGCGTCTTCTGCCTTCATAGTCGGGCCGTTTACGGCGGCCCGGTAGAGACGCGCAAGCCATATTCTTGCGCTTATATGAAGGGCTTTCGTCTATCCGTATGCAAATTTGAGTTCATTCTATCAACTTGCCAGCATACGGTCAAGAGATCGTCCTTTTTATTAAATTTTCCCACAATTCCACCGCTTCACGGACATTGGCTTCCTTGATTCCCGTTCCGTATACGGCGCGTTCATATAGTTTCGTCAACCGATTCATTTCATCTGTTTCAAACAGGCGATCCACTTCGGCGGCGTATTGACGCAGCGTTTCATGCGGCCGACGCTTAAGTCCATAATCTTGCAAATGGCGAAGAAGCGCCCCGTACGCAGAAATGAGCCAGGCGGCCCCATCGAGTTTCCGGCGGCGGAACCGAAACAGCGTAAAGCGCGGCCACCATTTCCGCCTTGTCGCATAGGCCGCTCCGCCCAACACGGCCAACACGACCAGCGTGGTCAACCCCATTTTCCACGACCAAACATCCGCCAGCTTCTCCCACCAATGCTCCCCCTGTGCCGTCGAAGGTTGCTCAAGTAATTGATCGAGCGGCACACGCGGCGTTTCCCGTTCTTCCGGCTGCAGCTGTGTTCTGGCTCCTCTGGATTCGAAGCGGCAAGCGAGAACGCATATGGATTGACAAACCCTTGCGTCGGTTCAAATGGCACCCAGCCGATGCCTTCAAAATACACTTCGACCCATGAATGGGCGTCGTTGTTGCGCACTTCATAAACCGATTGCCCGTCTTGTTCCCCAACCAACCGTCCGGATGTGTACCCTTTCACCCAGCGCGCTGGAATGCCCAGTGTGCGGACGAGCACCGCCATCGAGGTGGAAAAATTGTCGCAATACCCTTGCTTCGTCTCAAATAAAAACTGGTCGACGTAATCTTGATCAGGCCCGGGAACAGCGACGTCCGTCGTTTCGTACGTGTATCCGTTCAGATGGAAGTATTGCTCGATCGCTTTTACCTTGTCGTACACGGTTTCTTTTCCATCAGTAATTTGCTTCGCCAACTCGCGAACCCGCTGCGGAAGCGTCTCTGGCAATTGCGTATAACGTTTCAAAAAGGGCGGGTCTTGGACAGGAGGCGCGGCGCGCAATGCCTCAATCGGAAAATCTGGCTCCATATACGTCAGCATATACTGACGGATCGGAAGCGCGTTGGCGTTTTGATCGCTCGTATAAATTTTTTCCGTCGCCATATGCATGCGGTAGACGATATGGTCAGACGTTTGCACCTGTTGCAAGCCGAGCGGATAGACGAGATGAAACGCCTGGTCTTGGCGGGTGATTTCCGCCGTCTGCTCGACCGTCTTGACTTTGTCGCTCCACCATTCATACCTAATCAGCTCACCGTTTCCAAACGACTGGACTTGTTCGCTTTGAAACGCTTCCCACCCTTTTCCCGTGTAAATGTCTTTCGTTTCGACGCGCCAATAATGACGGCCTTGGTCTTTGGCAATGAAAACGACGGCATCATCAGCAATAAACGGCCCGCCGAGGCGGGAATCATTTTGCCCATATCCCACTTTTGCCACACCAGGAGAAGGTGAGTCATCGTTCGTTTCTTCCGGCTGGGCGTGATAGCTGCGGATAAACGCCACCGGATCCGGCCATTGCGGCGGCAGCTTCGGACCCGCATACCCAACCGCAAGAGCGACGGCAGGAATGAATAGAGCGGCCGCCCGCCACTTTCCGATGCGAAAAGACGGCGCTTTTGCCTGCAGCTCTTCGCCCTGGAGCCAAACGAAGGCAAAAAAGCCGAGCGCAACAAGACGAAGGATCGCCCCGTTGCCGCTATATGGCAGAAACGTATCAAGCACAGCGATATACCCAACTGTCAACGCGTATGGGACAAACCACCGATTCCGCCGTACAATAAGCCAATGCAACAGGAACGAAACGGCCCATAACAGCAGAAAAAAGACAAAGGTGCGCAGCGCATCACCCGGCATAGAAGACCGGTCGCCCAACAACCAGACGGTGCTATCCCGCCAAAGTGCATGAGGCAAAGCGGCGATCGAAGCAAAAGAAAATAGACGAGAAAGCGCCCACCATATATAAACCATTTTCCCGAGCGCGGAAAGCCATATGGGAACACGGAGCAAATGAAGTCCGAAACAAAGGGCGACAAATGATACAAACACGCCTATATGCGCTGTATCGGTGACGGCCTCTAACGGCCAAAGCCATTCCGTGAGCAGCCAAGCGGCTAGGGCGTTAGACAGCACGGTAGATAACATGTTTGCCCCTAACGGTCTCATCCGTCTCCTCCTCCTTGCCGGACGGTTTGCAACGCCTGCGGGTCAATGCGCGATACGTACACTCCGCTGCGGCGAAGCCTGTCCGCCCAATTCCGCTCATCCTCTCCCCATTCACGGTTGACAACATACAGAACAATATGGCGTTTTGGCGCCATTGCTCGCAGCTGCCCGGCCAACTGGGCGGACAACGCGGACGTCACAATGATGCAACCAGCAGCCGTCCTCCAGTTCGCCTCCTCAGCTAAAACATGCGCGAGCGGCTCTTGGCCGCCGACGTCCACTTCCGCCAACCGGAGAAGAATCGACTGCCACTGTCCGTCATGGCGGCGCGGCGCTAAGAAAGAACGCTCTTTTCCAGCAACGAGCATCCCGACCGGCACCCCTTCATCTATCAACGCCTTCGATACGGAAGCCGCTAACGTGACAAGCTCCTCAAACCATGGAGACGCGGCGCCGTCGAGCACAACGATCCAATCGTCATTGCGCTGTTCATCAAACTCTTTGGTCATCAGTTCCTGTCTGCGCGCTGACGCCTTCCAATGCACCCACGACATTTTGTCCCCAGGCACGTATTCACGGGCGCCGGCCGCCACGGCCATATCGCGGCGATAGGCAAGCGTGCGCGCAGCTTTTCCTTGGGCAAACCATTCGCGCACCATCTCAGGCGGCCATTCGATATAACGTGGATAGACGATGACCGTGCACGGGGCATAAAACGATGCCGTTTTGTTCACCCAGCCAAAGACATCGCGCGCTTCCAAGCGAACAGCTTCCAATTGATGACGGCCGCGCGGCAAGGAAAGCGGCCATGTACAAGAAAGATGGCGGCGAAACGGCCAAGCAATCGCAATCATCTCTCCTCCGTGCTTCCACCCTTCCTCAGCAACAGCAAGCGCCGCCAGCGGAACCGCCCACGGCAACTCGATACGAACCATCACCGGAATCGATTCACCCGCATGGTAGCGCCGCGCCGGCACGGTTCGAATCACCGCAGCGCGTCTGAGCGGATACAAGGCGACGGCAAACGCATGCAGTCCAAACGGCAAAAAGCTGTAAAACAAAAACCAGCTGACAAATCCACCTTGAAACATGGCGTAGGAAAACAAGATTGCGGTCAACAGCAACAATCCAATAAGCGGGAGCCAACGCCTCCCCTTCTTCATTCGCTTCGCGTTCATCGCTTTTATCTCCGCCCTTGCACCGGCACCGGCGTACGGGAAACAAGCTGACTGACGACCATTTCAGCATCAAGCTTGTCCCATTTCGCTTCCGGGCGAATAAGCAGGCGATGAGCCAGCACATAGGGAGCAAGGTGCTGCACATCATCGGGGATGACAAAATCGCGGCCATGGATGAACGCGTACGCTTGCGCCGCCTTCATCAAAGCGACGGACCCGCGCGGCTGACGCCTAAATAGACCGCTTCATGCTGACGGCTTTGCTGGATAAGATCGACGATATATCGTTTCACGGTATCGCTCACATGCACGTCGGCTACCTTTCGTTGCAACGCAAGCAATTCATCAAGCGACATCACCGGGCCGATCTCCGCCAGCGGTGCCGTCTTTTCTAGACGGTTTAACATTTCGATTTCCTCATCGGGAGACGGATAGCCCATGTGCAGTTTCACTAAAAACCGGTCAAGCTGGGCCTCGGGGAGCGGATACGTTCCTTCATATTCAATCGGATTTTGCGTCGCCATCACCAAAAACGGCTGCGGCAGCGCCCGGGTGACGCCGTCAACAGTCACGCTTCCTTCTTCCATCGCTTCCAGGAGCGCCGATTGCGTTTTCGGAGACGTCCGGTTGATCTCGTCCGCGAGCACGATGTGGGCGACAATCGGTCCGGGTTTATACTCAAATTGCTGTGTTTTCGGATTGTAGACGGAAACGCCGATCACATCGCTCGGCAGCAAATCCGGCGTAAACTGAATGCGCTTCAGCTCCACGTTGAACGATTTCGCCAGCGCACGCACAAGCATCGTCTTGCCGACGCCCGGCACATCTTCAAGCAACACATGGCCCTTGGCCAACAGCGCCGTTAAACTGAGCACAATGACATTGCGTTTTCCGACAATGACTTGTTCAATATTGCGGACAACTTGCTCAAGCGGGGAAAGCAACGGTTCGTTGATCGTCATGACATCAAACTCCTTTTATGGTGATCAATGGGACTTTTAGGAGTAGGCACTATCTAGTTTCTACTATTAATATAATATCGAATATACACAACTTTTGGAATGGATTTGCAACAAAGGGGAGAAGGAGAAAAAAGGGAGAAGTCAAAAATGAAAACGCCCATCCCACGGAAGCGGGATGAGCGCTTTTCCCTTAAATCATTTTCTCCGGTCTCACCCATTCCTCGTACTGTTCCGCCGTCACATAGCCTGTTTTCAACGCCGCTTCCTTGAGCGTCAACCCTTCGCGATGGGCGAGCTTCGCGATTTCCGCCGCCCGGTCGTAGCCGATACGCGGGCTCAACGCCGTCACGAGCATGAGTGAGCGGTCCACGTATTCTTTCATTTTCGCTTCGTTCGCCTCCAGCCCTTGGGCGCACCGTTCATCAAACGAGTGGATCACATCGCCGAGCAGCTGCACGGACTGAATGGCGTTATAGGCGATGACCGGCTTGAACACATTTAATTGGAAGTTGCCTTGGCTCGCCGCAAAGCCGATCGTGGCGTCATTGCCGAACACTTGCACAGCGACCATCGTCATCGCTTCGCTTTGCGTTGGATTCACTTTCCCCGGCATGATCGAGCTTCCGGGTTCATTGGCTGGAATCGTGATCTCCCCGAGCCCGGAGCGCGGCCCGCTCGCCAGCCAGCGGATATCGTTGGCGATTTTCATCAAATCGGCGGCGAGCGCTTTCAACGCTCCGTGGACATACACGATCTCATCATGGCTTGTCAGCGCATGGAATTTATTGGTTGACGAACGGAACGGATAACCCGTCTGCGTTTTTAGCTGCTCGGCCACTTGCTCGCCAAATCCCGGCGGCGCATTGATTCCGGTGCCAACCGCCGTGCCGCCGATCGCCAAATCAAGCAGCTTCTCACTCGCCTCCATGATCATCGCCTTGCTTTTCTCAAGCATCGCCCGCCAACCGGAAATCTCCTGCCCAAATGTGAGCGGCGTCGCGTCTTGCAAGTGGGTGCGCCCGATTTTGATCGTCTTCCCATATTGGCGTTCTTTGGTCGCGAATGTCCCGATCAAGCCATCAAGCGCTGGCAGGAGGTGCGTTTGGATCTTCGTGAAGATCGCGATATGCATCACAGTTGGGAATGTGTCGTTCGAGCTTTGCGACATGTTCACATCATCGTTCGGGTGAATGCGCCCTTCCCCCTCATCCAGCAGCTCGCTCGCCCGTCTCGCCACGACTTCATTGACGTTCATGTTCGTCTGCGTCCCGCTTCCCGTCTGCCAGACGACGAGCGGGAAATGCTCATCCCATTGGCCCGCCAAAATTTCCTCGCACGCGGCGACAATTGCCCGCTGCTTCGCTTCGCTCAACTTCCCGGCTCGGTGGTTGACGATGGCCGCCGCTTTTTTCAGCTCGGCATACGCATAGATCAATTCCAACGGCATTGTTTCCGTGCCGATGTGAAAGTTTTGCCGGCTTCGCTCCGTCTGCGCCCCCCAGTACTTATCAGCCGGCACCTGCACCTCACCGAGCGAATCGCGTTCAATCCGCACGTTCATTCCATTCTCCTCCTTTGGATATCGCCTTTCCATTTCTAATTTTACCCAAAATCACAATCGACAATGAAACAAATGAGCAGGCAAAACGTCTAACTGAGAAAGGGGGAAACGACATGAAAAATAGATGGCTATGGCTCCTCATCGCTGTATGGCTGTCCGGTTGCCAATCGGGCGACATCCAACCGCCTGACTTACGATTGGCCGTCGACGGAGAGACAATCGACCACCGCCTCGGAACATATACATGGTCAACAGGCGGCCGCGGAGTCGTGGCCGACGCTGCCGCCCCGCCGCTGCTCGTGAAAAACATGAATCCCCATCCGGTTGCCCCTGGGGCAAAATTACACCTCCAATTTGACGACCGCCCGTTGACGATCGAAGCGGGTGTATGGAACGGCGGAGATGCCGACTGGCGCCCGGTGCAAAACGGAATCATTACTCTTCCGGAAAAGAAAGGGGCATACATTTATGCCATTCACGCCTCTTGGAAAAAAGGGGATGCGATTTATGCGTTTTTCATTGAGGTGCGATAACTAGCACAGCGGAGGAAAAGGTGCAATAGAATAGCGATATGAGGGAGAAACAACAGCTGCCCTTCACCCGATCAGCGGCTGTAAGAACACCTGGCTGAGGCATATATAGTCAAAAAGAAAAAGAACACCGGGGAACTCCCCCGGTGCTCCAAGGCTTTTGCGGCGAGATTACATCATGCCGCCCATGTCTGGCATGTTGTTGTTGCCTTTGTTTTCTTCCGGTTTGTCGGCAACGACCGCTTCTGTCGTCAAGACCATGGCGGCGACAGAGGCAGCGTTTTGCAGCGCCGAACGAGTGACTTTCGTCGGGTCCACGATGCCAGCTTCGATCATGTCGACCCATTCACCTGTTGCCGCGTTGAAGCCGATGCCCGGTTTTTCGTTTTTCAGGCGCTCAACGATGATCGAGCCTTCCAGACCAGCGTTTTGCGCGATTTGACGAACCGGTTCTTCGATTGCGCGCAAGACGATTTTCACGCCGGTTGCTTCATCGCCTTCCGCTTCGATGGCCGCGACTTTGCTGTAGACATTCATCAATGCCGTACCGCCGCCAGCGACAATGCCTTCTTCAACAGCCGCACGAGTCGAGTTGAGCGCGTCTTCGATGCGCAGTTTGCGTTCTTTCAATTCCGTTTCTGTCGCTGCGCCCACTTTGATGACCGCTACGCCGCCAGCGAGTTTCGCCAAGCGTTCTTGCAGTTTTTCGCGGTCGAATTCCGAAGTCGTTTCTTCAAGCTGCGCACGGATTTGGTTGATGCGCGCTTTGATGCGATCCGAATCGCCAGCGCCTTCGACGATCGTCGTCGTTTCTTTCGTAACAACAACTTTCGACGCACGGCCGAGCGAAGCGATCGTGGTCGATTTCAGTTCGCGGCCGAGCTCTTCGGAGATGACTTCACCGCCCGTTAAAATCGCGATGTCTTCGAGCATCGCTTTGCGGCGGTCACCGAAGCCAGGCGCTTTGACAGCTACCGCATTGAACGTGCCGCGCAGTTTGTTGACAACAAGCGTTGCCAATGCTTCGCCTTCGACATCTTCAGCGATGATCAAGAGCGGACGGCCTTGTTGCACGACTTGCTCAAGAACAGGCAACAGTTCTTGGATGCTCGATACTTTTTTGTCCGTAATCAAGATGTACGGATTTTCGAGAACGGCTTCCATTTTTTCTGTATCCGTAATCATGTACGGCGAAACGTAACCGCGGTCGAATTGCATCCCTTCGACAACGTCGAGTTCCGTCGTGAAGCCTTTCGATTCTTCGAGCGTGATGACGCCATCGTTGCCGACGCGTTCCATTGCTTCAGCGATCAATTGACCGACTTCTTCGTCAGCAGCCGAAATCGCAGCCACTTGGGCGATCGACTCTTTCCCTTTGATCGGTTTGGAGATGGCTTTTAATTCTTCAACCGCAACGGCAACCGCTTTTTCAATCCCGCGGCGGATGCCCATCGGATTGGCACCAGCAGCCACGTTTTTCAAGCCTTCGCGGATCATCGCTTGAGCCAATACCGTAGCGGTTGTTGTACCGTCCCCAGCGATGTCGTTCGTTTTGCTGGCGACTTCAGCGACCAATTTCGCGCCCATGTTTTCAAACGGGTCTTCGAGTTCGATTTCTTTCGCGATTGTTACCCCGTCATTCGTGATGAGCGGCGAACCGAATTTTTTCTCCAATACGACGTTGCGGCCTTTCGGACCTAATGTGACTTTCACTGCGTCTGCAAGTTTGTCCACCCCGCGCAACATCGCACGGCGCGCTTCTTCGCTGAACTTGATTTGTTTTGCCATACCCCGTTACCTCCTTATGAAATTGTTGGACTGCGTGCCACAAGTTAAGTATCCGATTCAATACCCAGTATGTTTTCGGAATGTTTATGTGATGAACGCATATATTAGCGGATGACAGCCAAAATATCGCTTTCGCGCAAAATTAAGTATTCTTTGCCGTCGTATTTCACTTCTGTGCCCGCATATTTCGAGAAGATAATGCGGTCGCCAACTTCGACTTCCGGCGCGATGCGTTGGCCGTTATCGAGCACGCGGCCTGCACCGACAGCGACAACGCGGCCTTCTTGCGGTTTTTCTTTCGCCGTATCCGGCAGCACAATGCCGCTCGCCGTTTTTTCTTCTGTTTCCACGACTTCAATGACAATGCGATCGCCTAATGGCTTCAACACGGGAAACGACCTCCTTAACGATAGTTTTCGCCGTTCTTATTAGCACTCATCACTATCGAGTGCTAACACACTTATAATATTAATGAACTTCTTTCCGTTTTGCAAGTAGGAAATGCAAAAAAATAACTGTTTTTCTCTCCTAAAGAAGAAAGAGCAAAAGGAGCCGGTTGTTTTGCCTCTACTCCCCATCCGCGCGGAGCTCATTTTCATTATTTCACATTCCTCGGACTGATAAACGGCTCCGATTCATTTTTTTGCGGCGGTGAAGTGGGATGCGAGGATGCAGTTTTCTTACTATTTTCGCCATACATGTGCTACAATACGGATATAATTTGAAATAAAAGGGGTAGAGGGTTTGAAACGCAACCACTGGTACGTCATCATCACGTATATCGTCATGCAGCTGTCCGCCTTTGTCGGCGTGCCGCTTCTTCGCGCCCTCGGCGTCGGCCAAGGAACGGAAAGCCGCCTCGAAGCCGCCAAACTGGCTTCCGGGTATTGGGCGATCATTAGTTTCCTGCTCGCTTTTGTCATTATCCTATGGCTGCTCCGCGGTGACCGCAACGAACGAATGATGCGGCGGCTGCCGCTTGGTTCCTCGTGGATGTGGGCGGTCTTGGGCGTCTTTTTGGCGCTCACGGCGCAAAGCATCGCCGCCAACATCGAATGGCGGTTGCTCGGCATCAAACCAGGGTCGGAAAATACAAGGCAAATCATCGATATCATCCGCCTGACGCCGCTGCTTATCGTCGTCACCTCCATCATCGGCCCGATTTTGGAGGAGATCATCTTTCGCAAAATCATTTTTGGCTCGCTTTATGAAAAATACAACTTTTGGTTGGCGGCGCTTGTTAGTTCGCTTTTGTTTGCCATTGTCCATATGGAGCCGGAACATTTGCTTCTGTACACATCCATGGGGATGGTATTCGCGTTTTTATACGCGAAAACCGGACGCATTTTCGTGCCGATTTTCGCCCATGTCGCCATGAATACGTTCGTCGTCGCCATGCAGACGCTGTTGGCCGACGAGATTGAGAACATGATGCGCCAGTCCGAGCTGCCGCTCGCCGTTTGGAGGGTTTGGCTATGATGCGAAACCCTCAGCTGTTTTCGCTTCCGTATTTCGTCTTAGGCTCAATGTTTACGTATTTGGCCATCGAAAGTGCTCATGAAACGGTTTGGAACGTCTCCACCATCGCTTTAGCGGCGCTCGCTGCCTTTGATTTCGGCACCGCCCTTCGCCTTCTTTTCGCCTCAAAACGCTGACCCCTTCCCGTGATTCGGACGGGAAGGGACCAGAACATCAGTCTCATGACGGCGATCATATCGTGAAAATGGAAACAAAAAACAAGAGGCCGGCCTCAAAGTCCTGTGTTGCGGCTTTTGAGACGGCCCCTTCGTTTGGCCCGGCCTTGCTCGCTTTCCTCTCAATGTTTTTCGTCCCGCCTCACTCATTGCCTTCCTCCTCGGCTGCTCGCTGCGCTTTCCGATAGCCGATGCGCGCCACCCAAATGCTTCCTTCATACAAAATGGTGAGCGGAATCATGACGATCACTTGCGACAGCACATCCGGCGGCGTAATGACCGCCGCTAAAATAAGCAGCGCCAAATACGCATACTTGCGGATGCGAACAAGAAGCTGCGGCGTAATAAGCCTAAGCGGGTGAAAAACAACACGACGATCGGCAGCTGAAACACGATGCCAAACGGCAGCACGAGCTGAAGCAAAAACTGAAAATATTCATTAATGCCGATCATTTGTTGAACCCCTAGTTGGTCAGCCAGCTGGCTCATAAATCGAACGACAAACGGAAACAAGACGAAATAAGCGAAGCTGACGCCTGCTAAAAAAAGAACGATCGACGCCGGGATATAGCTTAACGTCACTTTCCGCTCTTTTTCATACAGACCGGGGCTGACAAACGCCCAAATTTGATACAACAGCACCGGAGCCGACAGTACAGCCGCGATGACAAAGGCAAACTGAAAATACACTTTAATCGGATCGGTGAGGCGGAAGGCGTTCATGGTCAAATGCTTCGCCTCGGCCGTTCGCTGCAAATACAAAATGACATCATCGACAAAAAAGAAACTAACGACAAGCGCCGCAGCAAAAAAGATGAGCACGATGATGAGCCGTTTTCGCAGTTCACCCAGATGCTCATACACCGACATTTCTTTGTCATTCATTGTTTCCCCATCCTGCCTTGTCATCGGTCGGTTTTCGTTTCTTCGTCATCAGCGAGCCCTTTTGTGGCGTCTTTAAACTCGCGAAGCGACTGGCCGAACGACCGCCCCAACTCCGGCAGCTTTTTCGTGCCAAACAGCAACAAAATCACAGCAACGAGCAACAAATATTTCATGTGTTGTTCTCTCCTTTTTACGATGGCGATGGATAGTTTTTCAAAAAATAGACGAGCGACTGCAGCTCAATGGCTAAATCGATATGATGGACGCGAATATGGTTCGGCACGTTCAACCGCGCCGGAGTAAAGTTTAAAATGCCTTTAATTCCTTGCGCGACAAGGCGGTCGGTCAGCGCTTGAGCCGCGGCGGCCGGCACGGTTAAAATGGCGACCGGGATGTTTTCGTGAAGCCGCTCCTCCAACTCATCGAGATGATAGACCGGCACCCCGCCGACTGTCGTCCCTACTTTCCGCTCATCGACATCAAACGCCATCACGATTTTCGTATTGTTGTTTTTCGAAAAATTATAGTTTAAAAAGGCGGTGCCTAAATTGCCGACGCCAAACAAGGCGACTTCGGTCACCTCATCCTCTTCAAGCGTCCGGCGGAAAAACGACAACAAATAATTGACATTATACCCGTATCCCTTTTTGCCAAGCGCGCCAAAATAGGAGAAATCACGGCGGATCGTCGCCGGATCGACTTTCACCGCCTCGCTCAACTCGGCAGAGGAGACGCGTTGCTTGCCGGAAGCGTGCAAGTTTTTCAAAAACCGATAGTAAAGCGGCAGCCGTTTGGCGGTTGCCTGCGGAATTTTCGGTTGTTCGTTGCTCATGATCTCATCCCCTAGCTAATCGGTTTTCCGTCGGTAATGGCCAGACTTCCCGCCCGTTTTTTCGACCAAATACGTCGGACCGATGACCATTCCTTTATCAAGCGCCTTGCACATATCGTACACTGTCAACGCACAGACCGAAGCGGCCGTCAGCGCTTCCATTTCCACTCCTGTGCTCCCTTTCGTTTTCACCGTTGCCGTGATGACGAGCTTATGCGCTTCTCCATCGTTTTCCCAAGCAAAAGCAATGTCCACACCCTTTAACATAAGCGGGTGACACATTGGAATAAGGTCAGCTGTCTTCTTCGCCGCCATCACCCCCGCCACTTGAGCGACGGCGAGCACATCCCCTTTCTCGATCGCATTGCTCGTCATTTTTTCGTAAATTTCCCGGCTGACAGTCACGCTCGTTTGCGCCACAGCCACTCGCACAGTATCTTCTTTGTGCGTAATATCAACCATTTTCGCGCGCCCTTGTTCATTGAAATGAGTGAACGATGACAATACAATCTCCTCCATTTATACACTATACACGATTTTTCATCATTCGTCTTTGACCGTTTTCGCGACTTGCGTTAAACTATTCGCGAGGTGACGGACATGATCATTTTGCAAGTGCACGGGCTCACGAAATATTTCGGCGCTGACCTTATTTTATCGAATATAAAACTAGAAATACAGTCCCGCGACCGAATCGCCCTTGTCGGCCGCAACGGAGCGGGAAAATCGACATTGTTGAAAATCATCGCCGGTGAACTCTCTTTCGACAGCGGCAAAATCATCAAACCAAACCATATCAAAATCGGCTATTTGGCGCAAAACAGCGGGCTCGACTCGCCGCGTTCCATTTGGGACGAAATGCTTGAGGTATTCACCCCGCTTCTAGGACTCGAAAAACAGCTCGCCGAACTCAGCATGCAACTCGGCGACCCGGACGTACTCGCCGATCCCGCTCGCTATGAAAAAACGCTGAAAATGTATGACGAGCTGCAAGAACAATACAAAGAACAAGGCGGCTACCAATACGAAGCCGACATCCGCTCCGTTTTGCACGGGCTGCAGTTTTCCTCATATGATTATAAAACTACGCCGGTCTCGTCGTTAAGCGGCGGACAGCGGACGCGGCTTGCCCTTGGGAAATTGCTGTTGTCCAAGCCGGATTTATTGATTTTGGACGAGCCGACGAACCATTTGGATCTTGAGACGCTTGCCTGGCTGGAGCAGTACTTGCAAGCCTATCCCGGTGCCGTCCTGGTTGTTTCCCACGACCGCTACTTTTTAGACAAAATCGTCACCGACGTATACGAACTGTCGAATGCCACGCTCAAACACTATGCCGGCAACTACAGCCGCTATTTGGAGTTGCGGGCCGAGCAATACGAACAAGAGTTAAGACGGTACGAGAAACAGCAAGAAGAAATCGCCCGACTCCAAGACTTCATCCAGCGCAACATCGCACGTGCCTCGACGGCCAAACGGGCGCAAAGCCGGCGAAAGCAACTGGAAAAAATAGAACGGCTCGAACGGCCTGTCGGCGATGAAAAATCAGCCTCCTTTTCGTTCTCGATCGATCGACCGAGCGGCTATGAAGTGCTCACCGCTGAAGACATAGCCGTTGGCTATGACGACGGTGCACCCATCATCCGCCAAATCAGCTTCCGCATCACGCGCGGCGAAAGCGTCGCCCTAGTCGGGCCGAACGGCATCGGCAAGTCGACATTGCTGAAGGCGATCGCCCGAAAACTCCCTATCCAAACAGGAGAGCTCCGCTACGGCGCAAACGTCCAAATCGGCTATTACGATCAAGACCAAGCTGATTTGTCATCGAACAAACGGGTGCTTGACGAGCTGTGGGACGCCTACCCCGAAAAGACGGAAAAAGAAATTCGCACCGTGCTCGGCAACTTCCTGTTTTCCGGCGATGACGTTTTAAAACCGGTCTCCGCTTTAAGCGGCGGGGAGAAAGCACGCCTTTCGCTCGCCAAGCTGATGCTGCAAAAAGCAAATGTCCTTCTTTTGGACGAACCGACAAACCATCTCGACCTTGACAGCAAAGAAGTGCTCGAGCAAGCGCTCATCGACTACCCGGGAACGATTTTGTTCGTTTCCCACGACCGCTATTTCATCAACCGAATCGCAACAAAGGTGTTTGAACTTTCCAGCGGAGGCCTAACGGAATACTTAGGCGACTATGATTACTACATCGCCAAAAAAGAAGAAATGCGCGAATTGGCGCTCCTGAACGTCCGCCCGACAGAAACGGCAAGTGATTCTGCCAAAACGACATACGAGCAAGAAAAAGAGGAAAAAAAAACGACGGCGCCAGCGCCAACGCCGCTTGGATGAAATCGAAGCCGAGATTGCAGCGCTTGAAGCACAAATCGCTGAGATCGAGCAAAAACTTTGTGATCCATCCGTTTACGGCGACTATGAGACGATGCAACGATTGACGCAAGAAAACGACGAGCGGAAGCAGCGAGTCGAAACGTTATTGGCCGAATGGGAACAGCTTTATACTTCACTATAACCGACAACCCGCCTCTAGTTTCGGCGGGTTGTTCTTTAGTTAGTCACATTATCCACAAAAGAATCCACAATTTCCACCATGGAATATAAGTTATTCACCAACTTTTCCACATTATCCACAAAAAACATCTTCCTTTTGCACAAAAATCGCTGTGTATTGTTTTTCTTATGTTGATCATGTTTTACCGCTTTTTCCACATTGTCCACAGATTTGTGGATAAAAATATACACAAACTTTTTTCACATGAAAACAAAAAGGACGATCCGTTTGCCTGCCGCAAACGGATCGCCCTTCGGTGTCTTTCGCGTTTCAGCCAACTGCCTAGACAAGCGGCAAGCTTGGATTGGCGTTGAGCGCCAAATCAGCCCGCTTTCCTTGTTGATATAACACTGTTCCCGCAACGGCAATCATCGCAGCATTATCGGTGCATAGCGATAACGGCGGGATGACAAGCTCCACATCGGGGAGCTCTTTCATTTTATCCTGCAGTGCAGCCCGCAGCCCGCGGTTGGCCGCCACCCCCCCGGCGAGCAGCACTTGCCGTACGCGGTATTCTTTGGCGGCCTGCACCGTTTTCGTCACCAGCACATCGACGACGCTGGCCTGAAAGCTCGCGGCCATCTGTCTCGGATCGATCTCCTCGCCGCGCTGCTTCGCGTTGTGGAGCGCATTGAGAACCGCCGATTTTAAGCCGCTGAAGCTGAAATCATACGAACCTTCCTCAAGCCACGCTCGCGGCAAATCAATCACTGGCTCTCCCTCATGAGCCAGCCGGTCGATGTGCGGTCCTCCTGGGTACGGAAGGCCTAAAGCCCGCGCCACCTTGTCATACGCCTCACCGGCAGCGTCATCGCGCGTTTCACCGATCACCGCAAAATTCCCATGCTCCTTCATGAACACGAGTTCCGTATGACCACCGGAAACGACGAGCGCCAACAGCGGAAACTTCATTTCAGCCACTAATTGATTGGCGTAAATATGACCGGCGATATGATGCACCCCAATAAGCGGCAATCCATGGGCAAACGCTAACGCTTTCGCCGCGTTGACCCCGACAAGAAGCGCTCCGACAAGCCCCGGTCCGGCCGTCACCGCCACCGCATCAAGGCCCGCAAACGATACGCCGGCCTGCTGCATCGCTTCTTCAATAACGAGCGTAATTTGCTCCACATGATGGCGGGAAGCAATTTCCGGCACGACGCCGCCAAACCGCCGATGGCTTTCCATTTGCGACGCCACTACATTCGATAAAACCTCTCTTCCGTTTTTCACGACTGCTGCCGCCGTTTCATCGCAGCTCGTTTCAATGCCTAATACATATACGTCCTCATTCATCTCAGCTTCACCCACATGACTAACGCGTCTTCAAAGTTATCCGGATAATACCGTTTGCGAATGCCTCCGTTGCGAAACCCTAGCTTTCGGTACAGCGACTGGGCAACATGATTGGACACGCGCACCTCAAGCGTCATCGTCGCCGCCCCGTGCTGCCTGGCCATGTCCATCAAGCGCCGCATGAGCGCTTCACCAAGCTTTTGCCCACGAAACTGCGGCAACACGGCTACATTCGTCACATGCGCCTCATCGATGACAAGCCACATCCCACCATACCCGATGATCCGCCCGTTGTACACCATGACGATATATTTGGCGTAGCGGTTGTACATGAGCTCGTTGTAAAACGATTCACGGCTCCAAGGCGAAGTAAACGATGCCCGCTCGACTTGCACGACTTCATCAATGTCATGAATGGTCATTGGCCGAAATTGAACATTGATCCCCATCGTTCTGTTCCCCTTTTTGTTTCGCGAGCCATTTCGCCTCCGCCTCGGCAAGGCGGAGGTAGTTCGGCACAAACACATGGGCGTTCTCGCGCTCTTTTTGTTTGCCTAGCATCACCAACTCGCTCGGACGCGGCAACGCCAAAGACGACGGAGCCACGTGAACCCGTTCGCCTAAATGACTTCGAAACAAATCACGATATAGCGGTGCATCCGCACCAATGAACAATACATCCTCTTCCCGCTCGCTCAACCGACGCGCCCACTCATCCGCCGCCACAATCCGATCCTCCTCAAGGCAGCGGAGCGCACCGCCTTCGTAGCGATAAAGCCCGGTGTAAATTTGTCCGCGCCGTGCGTCAAACAGCGGAACGATCACCCCAGGAAAATAACGGCCATTGGCGGCGAGCACCTCAAGGCTCGACACTCCGGCGATCGGAATACCGAGCGACCAGGCAAGCGTTTTCGCAATCGTCACGCCGATCCGCACCCCGGTATACGACCCCGGCCCTTTCGCTACAACGATTAAATCGAGATCTTTTGGAGCAACGTCACATCGTCGAAGCAACAACTCAATGGCTGGCATCGCCCGGGATGAATGGTCTTTTTTCACATTGGTGATGAATTCCCCTTTCACGACATCACCATCTACCAACGCAATGCCAAGCGGCATATTCGATGTATCAATTCCCAATACTTTCATGACGGAAAAATCTCCTTGCACAACTGTTCATAACGCTCCCCCGACGGCTCAAAGTGAAGCAACCGCTCATCGCCGCCACGATGAAACAAGAAAACGGTCAGCCGTTCCTCAGGCAACTGGCCGGCGATCAAATGCGCCCATTCAACAACCGTGACGCCATCGCCAGCAAAATATTCGTCAAATCCAAGATCTTCCCATTCATCTTCAAGTCGGTATACATCCATATGATAAAGCGGAAGCCGACCATCATATTGCTTAATAATGGTAAACGTCGGGCTATTGACCGTTTGCGTAATGCCCAGCCCTTCAGCAAGACCTTTCGTAAACGTCGTCTTTCCCGCCCCGAGATCACCTTCTAATGCGATGACCATTCCCCGCTCAAGATGTTCCGCCAGCCGGCGGGCCACCGACTTCGTTTCTTCCGGAGAATGCACCAAAATTTCAATTTTTTTCATTTTGTTCTACCTTATCCCCTTTTATCATCTTCACTCTTGCTTTTGAAATTGTATCATATCCGAACATCTTGCCGCCACTTCCAAAACGAAAAATAGGCATAGGAGAAAAGGAAAAACAAAAAGGACGATCCCGCGCAGCCTTTTGGCTCGCTGACAGATCGCCCTGTTGCGCAATCGCCCCTAAAAAGAAAAAGGGAATGAGGCGTGTCGAAACTCCCTGGTGAATGAAGCTGCCTAGCAGCGACCTACT
>NZ_ATCO01000069.1:0-26546 GCF_000422025.1 Geobacillus sp. WSUCF1
CTTTATACAGCTTCAAGATCTCTTGGGCATCCATGGGTTGACTCTTCCATTCCTTTGGAACGGTCGTGACGAGGACAAACCGGGATGTTTTCCGTCTCCGAAAGCACTGTTTTGACGATGTATAGCGACGACGGCTCTCTGGTGATCAAAAAGGCGTTGGCGGCTTTCGTTTGCGCCAGCGTGTCCTTCGTCATCGCAGCGGAATCCGCCACGTACATCCATCGTCTTCGATCTTCGCTTGCCTCAGCTGTTCATAGACTCGCGACAATCAATCGCCATTGACATAACAAATAATACTGTGTATACTCAATATATACAGTATTGCTTGTTTTTATTTAAAAGAAATGAGTGATAGCAATGGATATTATTATATCTAACTCATCAGATGAACCTATTTATCAACAAATTGTCAAACAGATAAAAAACTTGATTATAAAGGGAGAGTTGGCGGAAAATGAAATGCTGCCGTCTATAAGAACTTTGGCAAAAGAACTGCAAATAAGTGTGATTACGACCAAAAGGGCATACCAAGAATTAGAAAATGAAGGTTATATTGTTACGGTGCAAGGAAAGGGAACATATGTAGCAGCGCAAAACAAAGAATTATTAAAAGAAAGCCAGCTAAAGATAATCGAGGAAAAGTTAACAGAAGCAGTCGAAGCGGGGAAATCGATTAACTTGACATTGGAAGAGATGCAGGAAATATTGAAAGTGATTTATGAGGAGGGATAATATGTCACCTGTTTTAGAAGTCAGAAATTTACGGAAAGAGTTCAAGGGTTTTTCATTAAAAAATATTAGTTTTGTTCTCGAAAAAGGATATATTATGGGGTTTATTGGTCCAAATGGCGCGGGAAAAAGCACAACGATTAAGCTTATTATGAACCTTATTCATAAAGATGAGGGAGAAATTAAAGTTTTTGGCTTGGATAATGTGAAATATGAGAAAGAAATAAAAGAACGGATCGGATTTGTCTTTGACGAAAACTATTTTTATGATGAACTAACCATATCCGAAGTGAAAAGAGTGGTCGCGCCTTTCTATAAAAATTGGGATGACAAGTTGTTTTATAAGTATATAAAAGAGTTTTCATTACCTTTAAAAAAGAAAATTAAACATTTATCGAAAGGGATGAAAATGAAACTTTCACTTGCAATCGCATTGTCTCATCATGCTGAATTATTGATAATGGATGAACCAACTTCAGGGCTTGATCCAATTATTCGAAGCGAACTACTTGATATACTATCTTCATTTATACAAGACGAAAACAGGGGCGTGTTTTTTTCTACGCATATTACTTCAGATTTAGATAAGATCGCGGATTACATCACATTTATCAATGATGGGAACATTATATTTTCTTGTACAAAAGACGAAATATTTGAAAACTACGGGCTTGTTAAAGGGCCAAAGGAACTATTACATAGTAGTATACAGCCGCTTTTCATTAGCGTTAAAGAAAATCAATTTGGATTTGAGGCGTTAACGAAAGATAAGCAAAAAATAAAAAGAATATTAGGAGATAAAATTATTGTGGATAAGCCTTCTCTGGAAGATATTATCGTGTATTTTCAAAGGGGGATGTAACAATGTTTCAGCTTATATTGAAAGATATACTGCTTCTTAAGAAAACACTTTTATTTGCCGCAATTTATATTATAGTGATGATGATATTTCTAAAACAAGATAGCGCAGTCGTTTTTCTTATTAGTATTATTGCGGTGAATTATGTCCTAATACTATCAGCATGTGCGCATGACGATAAAAATAAAGCTGATATTTTGTTAAATAGTTTTCCTTTGACACGGCGAACTGTTGTTATGGCAAGATATTGTTCTATATTTGTTTTTACTGTCATCGCTATTGCGTATTACCTAGTGATTGCGTATATACTGCAAATGATAAATCCTTCCGTTCAAGTTCACAATGTTTCACTCGAAAGTATAATAATTGCGTTATGTGCTGTCATTTTTATTAACAGCATTTACTTTCCGGTATTTTTTAAAGTTGGATTTATTCACTCTAGATTGGTGAGTTTTGCTTTATTTTTTGGCACATTTGCGCTTGTTCCAAAATTTTTTGAACAAGTTAATTATCCGTTTATTCAAAATGTAGTTCATTATCTTTATCATCTTTCTAAAGTTGAAGTGATGGTAATCATTATAGCGGTGATGATTTTATTGTTGACGATTTCCTTTTTGCTTTCGTTACAGTTTTATAAAAAACGTGAATTTTAATGTTGGAGTAGAGGCTCTCGTGGAAGTGTTAAGTGCGATGATAGATCGAATGGATGGAAGCCGATAGATGGCATCGATCATCGAAAATGTGCAGTGCATGCGGGTATGTAAAAAATCGTGAAAGCTGTCTGAACGGATAGTTCGATGTGATGCTTGTAGACTTGAAATGGACAGAGACCGAAACGCCAGTATCAATTTTTCGAGATATCCTGCATAGCGATTGATACCGTGAGTGACACGCGACGTGAGGTATTCGGAGCGTCAATCAAACGGGAGGAGCTTCGGTGAAGCTGGGCGCTATGAATAAGGAAGAAAACGTCTGTAAGTCTCTTGTAAAGTTTTGTGAGTTTTACGTAACGATTCGGCCAATTCCGTGGCGTTTGAGATCATGATCGATTATAATTAAAAGCAATCAGGGACATGCTGTTACCGTATATTGTTTTAAGGGGTGGTGATAGCATGTTGGCTGAGGCATGTTCACCTCTTTCCTTCAGGACAAGTTGGCCGAACAGGGGAAGAAACTGATCAAAATCGACAAATGGTTTCCAACATTGAAAACGTGTTCGTGCTATGGCAAAGTGAGGAAGTCTCTATCGCTTTCTGAGCGTATATTCCGCTGTGAATGTGGATTCGAGAGCGACAGGGACGTCAATGCGGCCATCAATATCAAACATGAGGGCATGAAACGATTAGCGATCGTCTAACTTGTCCTCGAACCGTGGGGCACACGGGGATCGCTCGGTCAACTTCCCATCATGAGATGGGATTACCCGAGAAGCCCCCACCATTAAGCGAAGCGCAGGTGGTGGGAGTATGTCACTGTGACAAAATCTTATGAAGTTACAGACACTGATCAAATTCAAGTTCCAGCAGGAAAAACCTATACCATCATTGCTAGACCGTATTACAAAGTTTATAACGTTGATGTTTGGTACGACCCGCTTATCGGATGGGATTCTAAAGTAGGATATGGATATGCTGCTAAACCTGTAGGGGTATGTTTTTATTACTATGAGTAATGTTTTGTTATCTGAGTAAGTTTTCCTGTGGAACTTGCTTCTGTTTTTATGCTTCAACTGGCCTAGACGGATAAGGAGGCACTCAAAATGAATATTTTCAAAGACTCAAACAGAATGAAGTTTGTTTCGCTTGTTCTTTCTCTCATTGGATTGTTGCTAATGGTCAACAGTCCTGAATTAGGGAGCCGCCTGGCGTCATCGTGGGTTCGATCAATGGGCGGCTCTGTGGACTCTCAAGAATACTTGCAAATGTTAAAAGAATATATAAGCACGTATAAAACGGCCGGTGGAATTTTTTGTTTGTAGGTTTGTTTTCTTTTCTCAACAGTCGTGATTCGTAACCGTCTTATTTGTTCACAGAACGTCTCAGAACCTGCCTTTGTGTACGTCTCGGCCTTTCAACCATAATTAAGCGACGTCGCATAATGATCCTCACATTTTGCATCCTCTCGAATGGGCTTGCGGTGGACAGGGAAATTGCCGACTAAGAGGAGTTATGCTTGTTTAGCCAATTGGCGAAGCTTCCGGTCGTGGTGGAGCACTTTCGTCGTCAACACTTCAACCGAGGTTTGCGTGTCTGTTAATTCTTCTTCAAGGTGGTCGATTCGTTCGTTCAGTTGTCTGTTCATCTGTTGCATTTCCTCACGAAGGGAGTCGATTTTGGCCTCAAGCCGAGTCTCAACAGCACGGATTTCTGCTCGGAGCTGTTGTCCCATTTCCTGCATCTCACTGCGGAGTCGTTGCTCCATTGTTTGCATTTCATGGTGAAGTCGCTGTTCCATCGTTTGCATTTCATGATGCAGTCGTTGCTCCATTTCCTGCATTTTCGAGCTGATTTTGTCAGAATGCTGTTCGAGCGCTTGAAGCACCGCTTGAATGATTGTTTTCTCTTCCACTTTTTCTCACCTCCTCACAGGTATTATACAAAGAAACGGGGCGAGAAAGAAAGAGAAAATATGGTGGTTTTCGTCGAACGTTGACGGTTCGGTTTTTGGTTTAGGATCGCGCGTTTTCGGTTTATCATGCCGCCCGCTTTGCCGTACAATAAACTCATATAAAAAGGCTGTTTTGGCCGCAAAGGAGATGACGATGTTGGACGCAGGATGGAAGTTCGACAACAGTTATGCAAGGCTGCCGGAGCGCTTTTTCAGCAACGTCCTCCCCACGCCGGTGCGCGCGCCGAAGCTTGCGGTGTTGAATCGTTCGCTGGCCGCAGAGCTTGGGCTGAATGAGGAAGCGTTGCGAAGTGAAGATGGGGTGGTCGTTTTAGCTGGAAACAAAATTCCAGACGGAGCTGAGCCGCTGGCGCAGGCGTATGCGGGGCATCAGTTCGGTTATTTTACGATGCTTGGCGACGGACGGGCGGTGCTGCTTGGCGAGCACGTCACCCCAAGCGGCGAGCGGGTGGACATCCAGCTGAAAGGCTCGGGCCGGACGCCGTATTCGCGCGGCGGTGATGGGCGGGCGGCGCTTGGGCCGATGCTGAGGGAGTACATTGTGAGCGAGGCGATGCACGCGCTTGGCATCCCGACAACGCGAAGTCTTGCGGTCGTCACCACGGGAGAGACGATTATGCGCGAAACGGAATTGCCTGGGGCGGTGTTGACCCGTGTCGCCTCGAGCCATCTGCGCGTCGGGACGTTTCAATACGCGGCGCAATGGGGGACGATAGAGGAGTTGCGCGCTCTGGCCGATTATGCGCTCTGGCGCCATTTTCCTGGCTTTGAGGAAGATGAGAACCGCTATTTGTTTTTGCTTGAACAAGTGATCGAACGCCAAGCGGAACTGATCGCGAAATGGCAGCTTGTCGGCTTTGTCCACGGGGTGATGAACACGGACAATATGACGATCAGCGGGGAAACGATCGACTATGGGCCGTGCGCGTTTATGGACACATACAGCCTGGAGACGGTGTTCAGTTCGATTGATACGGAAGGGCGGTATGCGTACGGAAACCAGCCGTACATCGGGGGCTGGAATTTGGCAAGGTTTGCGGAAAGCTTGTTGCCGTTGCTTGATGAGAATGAAGAAAAAGCGATCGCGCTTGCCCAAGGGGCGCTTGACCACTATCCGAAGCAATACCACGACCATTGGCTTAGCGGGATGCGGGCGAAGCTCGGCCTTGCCGAGGAGCAGGAAGGAGATCAGAAGCTGATTGCGGATTTATTGCGGCTGATGGAGGCGCACCGCGCTGATTATACGAACACGTTCCGGGCGTTGACGTTAGGCGAATATACGGGGATGGCGCTGTTTGATTCCGCTGAGTTCCGAGAGTGGCATGAGCGCTGGCAGACAAGGCTCAGCCAAGAATCGGTGTCAAGAGAGGAAGCGTATGAACGGATGCGCCGCCATAATCCGGCTGTGATTCCACGCAACCACCGGGTTGAAGAGGCGTTGGCCGCCGCGGTCAACTGCGGCGACTACAGCGTGATGGAGCGTTTCTTGGAAGCGCTGGCCGACCCGTACGCCTACTCGCGGGAGCAAGAGAAATACGCGGAACTGCCCCCGCCGTCCGCCCGCCCGTACCGGACGTTTTGCGGGACGTGATGGCGTTTTTGTTTAGCGGCAAAGGAGAAACGAGATCGCCTTTTGCATCGTCTAATTTGGATGGAGGTGGTTAAGTGAAGCGAAATGTTCTTCTGTTGGCCGCGGTGGGAATATTGGTTGTATGTGCTGTCCTCTTTCCCTTGCAATGGGACGGGACGGACAAAACAAAGGAACGATATGCGTCATTTCACCAGCGTATCATCATCCGCGATTCGGTTGGCGAGCCGCTTTCGCCTCATGTGAAACAAGCGGGGGCGATGGAAACAACGAGCGAGCCGCAGCTGTTGCCTAACGTCGATTTGAACCATTCGATTGTGATAACGAAGATGCCGCATATCGAGAAAACGAGGAAAAATTGATGAAAGGCATCGCTTTTAACAAATAAAACAGCGATTGTTCAATGAGGGGCTGGTCGTGAGCCCTTTTTTCTTTTTTCCTCTTTACCTTTACGTTGCGTCAAGGTGTATCGTCATGAATAAGGAGGTGAAGGAAGTGGAGTACACGGTGCATGAGCTGGCGAAACTGGCGGGGGTGACAAGCCGGACGCTTCGGTATTACGACGAGATTGGGTTGCTGAAGCCAGCGCGGTTGAGCGAAGCCGGGTATCGGCTGTACGGGCGGCGCGAAGTCGATCGTTTGCAGCAAATTCTCTTTTACCGTGAGCTTGGCGTCGATTTGGAAACGATCAAACAGATCGTCCATTCTCCGTCATTCGATGAACTGAAGGCGCTCAGACAGCACCGCCAGCAGCTGTTGGAAAAACGGCGTCATCTTGATGCGTTGATTGCGAGTGTTGAAAAAACGATTGCCGCGAAAGAAGGAGGAATGATGATGAGCGACAAGGAGAAATTCGCCGCGTTTAAGGAGCGGCTGATTGAAGAAAATGAACAGAAATATGGGGAGGAAATCCGGCAAAAATATGGGGAGGAACAAGTGAATCGCTCAAACGAAACACTGCGGAACATGACGAAGGAACAGTTTGATGAGGCAGAGAAGCTCAGCAAGGACGTGCTTGAGGCATTGAAAGAAGCGATGTTGTCCGGCGACCCGGCCGGAGAGGAGGCGCAGCGGGCCGTTGCCTTGCATCGGCAGTGGCTTAGCTTTTGGTGGGATCATTATTCTAAAGAAGCGCACGCCGGGTTGGCGCGCCTATATGTTGAGGACGAACGGTTCAAAGCGTACTATGACCGCGTCCACCCGGGGGCGGCGGAATTTCTCAAAGAAGCGATTTTGATTTATACAGGGATGAAAAATCGTTAAGCAGCAGGCGGCTCGTTCTAAAAATAGGAGGGCCGCTGTTTTTGCTGGTGATGGATGAAGGGGATGGGTTTGCGGTACAATCAAAATGGTGCATAGGGGCGCACAATGGTTGAACATGATGATGAACGTGTCACGCAGGACTATGGGGCATTCATGGAGTTGCCTCCAATTTCAAGGTGTCCGTGGAAAGATGAAGGGAAAAGAAAGGGGATGGTTGGATGGAAACGCTGAGACAACGGCTGCGGTCGATCGACCAAAAAGGCTATAAGGCGTATAAAGCGATTGAAGGTACATATCGATTTCCAATGTTTACGCTTGCGATTGACCATGTACAAGGCGATCCGTTCGCTGAGCCGTCCAAGGTGCGGGTGATCGTGCCGCGGGCGAAAACAGCGCTGGCAGCGGAGTGGACGAATACGAAACCGCGGCGCGTCCGCTGCGAAGATGTGCTAGCGCGCCGTATCCATCATGCATTGCGGCAATGGCCGCTGCGGGCGCGCGGGTCGGGAAAAAGTGGACTCGTCTTGATTGATGCGCCGGGGCAAAAAGTGCTCGAGCGGACGGCGGTGCAAGTGGCTGACGAGACGATTACGGTTTGTTTATCGGTCGGTTTGCCGGCGAATGGACGGCGCATTTTGGCGAAAGAAGCCGAGGCCATCTTTTTCGAGCAAATTCCATCCGTCATTGAGCGAGCGGTGTACGGCCTTCGGGAAGAAGACATCCGCCCGGCGGTGGAGCTGGCCGATCAGCAGCACGCCATTCGCCGTTATTTGCGCGAGCATGGTTTGGTGGCGTTTGTCAAAAACGGCGCGATTTTGCCGCGGGAGAGCGGAGTGAGCGACAAGCCGCTGCAACGTGGAGCGGTGCCGTTTCAAAGCCCGCCGGAGCTGGAGATCGCGATCCCCGTTCCGCATCGCGCTGAACCGATCAAAGGCATGGGCATCCGAAAAGGCATTACGCTTATTGTCGGCGGCGGGTATCACGGCAAATCGACGCTGCTTCAGGCGTTAGAGCACGGCGTGTATGACCATATCGCCGGCGACGGGCGGGAGTTTGTCATCACCGACAGCGGGGCGGTGAAAATTCGCGCCGAAGACGGCCGGAGCGTCGCCAGTGTTGACATTTCGCCGCTCATTGGCGCGTTGCCGTACGGCAAAGAGACAACGCAGTTTTCGACGGAAAACGCGAGCGGCAGCACCTCACAGGCCGCGAGCATGATCGAAATGATTGAAGCGGGGGCATCGGCGTTTTTGATTGACGAAGATACGAGCGCGACGAATTTGCTCATCCGCGATGCGCGCATGCAGGCGCTCGTGGCGAAAGAAGCCGAACCTATCACGCCGTATATCGACAAGGCGCGTCAACTATTTCGCGATTACGGCATTTCGACGGTTCTTGTCGTCGGCGGGTTGGGGGATTACTTGGACATCGCGGATTGCGTGATCAAAATGGAGCAGTACGTCCCGTTTGATGTGACCGGGGAGGCGAAGCGGATCGCTGCAGAGATGCCGTCGGGACGGAAAGCGGAAGGCGGAGAGTCGTTCGGCCGCATTCACGAGCGCATTCCGCTGCCCGAAAGTTTGAACAGCCAAAAAGGAAAAAAAGCAAAAGCCGTCGCGCGCGGACGGCACGTTATTCAGTACGGGCAAACCGATCTATTGCTTTATGCGCTTGAGCAGCTGGTCGATGACAGCCAAACGCGGGCGATTGCCGCGGCGCTGCTGTATATGGAACGAAAAGGATGGCTCGACGGGAAGAAAACCATCCGCCAACTACTCGATGCGATCGAAGAACAATGGGACCGTCAAGGGCTAGGCTCCGTTTCGTTCCGAAAAGGGAATCCGGGTGAACTTGCTCGCCCGCGCCGCTTCGAGCTGGCGGCGGCGCTCAATCGGCTGCGGACGCTCCGTTGCCGCCAACGCTGAACCATTGCGGGCGGAAGCGGATTGAACCCGCTTTCGCTTTTCGTTTCCGTTGATTTTGTCTAGCGTCCCCTTTCGATTATCGTTATAATTATGTTTATCAGTGCAATGAAACGGCTGGCGGCGGGGAGGCCGCGGTTTGGCTGAAGGGGGATCGAGGCATGGGCAAATCAAAAGGTTCGATTGAATCGGAAATCAGCAAAGCATTGACAAAATGGGAAAAAGATTTTCTTGGCCGCGGTTCGGTATCGGTGAAAACCGATATTTTGCGCGATATGATCATCGTTTCGTTGCACGGCATCCTGACGCCCGCCGAGTACGCGCTTTGCGAATCAAAAGAAGGAATGTTATCGGTGAAGCGGTCGCGGACGAGTTTAGTGGAGTCTGGAGTCGATGACTTGAAAGAAATGATTTTTGAAATCACCGGCGAGAAGGTGAAGAGCTTCCATACGGATTTAAGCACCCGGACGGGCGAGCGGATTATCGTCTTCAAGCTGTTCAACGATTTAGAAAAGCAGCTTGCAAAATAAATTCATGGATGAAATGTTGACAAAGTTGTTGTATAATTAAAACAACTTTTGTATAGTGAATATAGAATCAAATGGAAACGATAAGGTCGGGAGTCCTTCAAAAAACCTACATAAACGTCGTTTAGGTTCGTTGAAGGGAAACCGACCGGTGTCTGTTGCACAGCGGGAGATCTTCAAACAATCGCCTCACGATTGGTTGAAGGTAAACCGGCTATGGGCAATCTATAGGCAATGGTGCGGCCTTTTTGGTCGCGTTGCCTGATTGACATAGCCGGTTTTTTCTTTTTTCTCCCGAACGAAGACAAAGGACGAGGGGAGGAGAATGTGATGGCAGCACAATGGTTCATATGGGGATGGCTCGCCGCAGTGGCCATCGTTTTCATCAGCGCAGCCGCATGGCTGCATCCGCGCATGCCGGAGCGGTATGTGCATGTGCACGTCTGGCTGTTGCTTCTTCCGGGAGCGGCGGCTGCCGCCGGATGGATCGGCGCCGGCAACGCAGAGGCCGGGCCGTGGCGGTTTGATGCGGTCAGTTGGTTGGTGGCCGTCTATATTTCACTTCTCAGTTGGGCGATTCAACGGTTTGCCGTTCGCTATTTGCATGGCGACCGCGCTTACCGGCGCTATTTTTCCTTGTTGACGTGGACGGTGTCGGCCGCTTCTCTGACATGGGCAAGCGGCGACATGCGCCTCGTTGCTGTCTGCTGGGGGCTTCCATTGATGGGCCTTGTGGCGTTAACGGCATTGAAAAAAGAATGGAGGCCGGCGCAGTTTGTCGCCCGGCAAATGGCGGTCGTGTTCAGCCTGAGTTGGCTGGCCGTCGTCATCGCTGCCGTCTGGCTCGGAACGGCGGCCGGCGAATGGCAGCTTGCTTCTGCGCTGTCGGCGGAGCGCCTTGCTCGCCTAGACGCCTGGGAGAAGGCGGTGATGAACGGACTGCTTATTTTGGCCGCCATTATCCCAGCTGGGCAATGGCCGTTTCATCGCTGGCTGATGGAATCAGCCGTGACGCCGACGCCGGTGTCAGCGGTGATGCATGCCGGTCTTGTCAACGCTGGGGGGCTCTTGCTTTGGCGCTTTTCTCCGCTTTTTCACGAAACATGGGCGCATGTGGCGCTGTTTCTGATCGCTTTTGCCTCGATTTTGATTGGCACGGGCATCAGCTTAGTTCACGTCGACTATAAGCGCCAGCTTGTCGGTTCGACGATGGCGCAAATGGGTGTCATGCTTGTGCAATGCGCCCTCGGCGCTTACGGGGCGGCGGTCGTGCATTTGGTGCTGCACGGGCTGTTTAAAGCGACGCTCTTTTTGCAGTCCGGGTCCGTCGTGCCGCGAGTCGGTCGGGCAGGATTGCGAAAAACAGGCAGTTTGTGGCCGGGCGGCATCATCCTCGGCGTGCTGCTTGGGTGGGCGTTTTGGCAGGCGGCTCCGCACGAACCGGCCCGGCTGTTGAGCGCGCTTTTGCTTGGGGCCTCGGCGGCGGTCGCTTGGGGACGGCTAGCCGATTTCCGCGAAGGCCGCTGGATGGGCCTGGCGGCGGTGGCTGTGTTGGCGTTTGGTTCGGAAACGGTGCGCCATCAGTTTTTGACGCTGCTCGGCCAGGGGGAAGCGACGGTTTTTGTGCCGCCTGCCGCGTTTGAATGGACAGTAGGCGTCTTGTTTGCGATGGCGGCATTGACCGCTGCCTGGCTGGCAAACCGGCGCACATCGGCGCTTGCCGTTCGGGTGTATATGCATCTCGTTCATCTCGGGGAGCCGCGCCCAGCGGCTATGGAGGCGCATCCCCGTTATTTGGCATCCTATCTGAAGGAGGGAATGGCTCATGAGTAAAAGTGCAATGCCGCTTGAACGGCTAACGGGGGAATCGAAGCCCACCGGCGCAGAAGCCCGCCCGCTTGCTATGCTTGTCAGCGAAGCGGCAAAGGCGGTTGCGCCGCTTTGGCCGATTTCCGCCTTTATCGCCCGCCATCCGTGGATGGGGCTTGAAGAGCAGACGTTTGCCGACGCAGCCGACCGCCTGCAGCAGGCGCATGGAATTGATTTGTATCCGCCGATGGCGGTTTTCCATGCGGCGATGGCAAAAGGGGAGATTGACCTTGTATTCGTCGAGCGGCGGCTGCAGCGTTGGCTTGACAACAAGCCGCTCCCGGTGCGGCGCCAAGAAGCAGAGCGAATGTGCCGCGCCCTCCTTTGGAATGAGACGGTGCCCAACGAGGCGCTTCGTCTGCCGGAACTGGCGGAGCTGGCGCATGCGGCGGCATGGCGTCCGGCGGCTGTTCGGACGGCGGGCGCCGCGTTGCACGGCGTAAGCCAACGCCTTGACCAACAAACCGTCAAATGGTGCAAACTGTTTTATGGTTCGAACACGGCGCCATGGGCGCTTCCACATTGTGAGCTGGGGTTTTACGGAGCATGGCGCCGGCTCATCGCCGCCGACCCGGCGCTCTCGAAAGAGGAACGGAAGCGGCTTGCCGATTGGCCGCACGACGGGGAAGAGGCGCTGCGTCAAGCGTTGATGAAGCTTGGCGTACAGGAGGAAGAGACCGCCGCTTACTTGGAGGCGCATTTGTTGGCGTTGCCCGGCTGGGCTGGCATGGTTGTATGGCAGTCGCGCCGGACGGGCGACGAATTGCGGGGATTGATTGACTATTTGGCGGTCCGTCTGTCGCTTGAATGGACGCTTGTGGCGCCATATTTGCCGCTTGAACGGGAGGATCATGCGGACATCGGCGCTGCTCTTTCACTGTTGGCCGCTTGGCTGCATTGGGGAGGGATGACGCTGGAAGACTGGCGGAACCTGTCCGGCAAAGAGCAGCGCGCCTGGTTGGCGTTTATCGATCGGTTTTGGCGAATTGACCGGTGTCATCTTTGGCTTGAAGCGTGGGAAGATACGTATGAAGCGAAATTGAAAGAAGCGGTATTGGCGCATCAGCCGATGGATGAGACGAAGAAGGCGGCAGCGCAGCTATTGTTTTGCATCGATGTCCGTTCCGAGCCGTTCCGCCGCCATTTGGAAGCGGCCGGACCGTTTGAAACGTATGGCTGCGCCGGCTTTTTCGGCTTGCCGATTCAAACGCGCGCACTTGACAGCGATGACGCTCACCCGTCATGCCCGGCGATCGTCGCGCCGCAGCATGAAATCAACGAAACCGCCGCTTTGGAAGCGGCGCGTCCGTACCGTCGCCGGCGCGATGCATTCCGCTTTGTCGGCCAGACGTTTAAAAAGATCAAACAGCATATGTTGGCCGGCTTATTGCTTCCGGAAATGAGCGGACCATGGCTCGGCCTTCATACCTTCGCCCGCAGCGCCGCGCCGGCTTGGGCTGGCCGGGTCGTCCGCCAGGCGGAAGCGGCAGCCGAACATAAGCCGAAGACGGACTTGTCGCTCCACCGCCATGGAAAGGATGAATCGTCTGGACTGCCGATCGGCTTTACAACCGAGGAACAAGTGCAATACGTGAAGCAGCTGCTCGTCAACATTGGCTTGACGTCTTCGTTCGCTCCGCTTGTGGTTGTTTGCGGCCATGAAAGCGAGACGGCCAACAACCCGTACGCTTCGGCGCTCGATTGCGGGGCGTGCGGCGGTGCGGCCGGGGCGTTCAACGCCCGCGTATTCGCCGCGTTGGCCAACTTGCCGGAAGTGCGCGCTGGACTGGCGGCTGAAGGGATCAACATTCCGGATGAAACGGTGTTTGTCGCTGCGGAACATATTACGACCGTCGATGAAGTCCGCTGGCTTGATGTGCCGCCGTTGCCCGCAGCGGCTGAGGCGGCGTTTCGACAGCTGAAGCAGGCGCTTGGCGAAGCGAGCCGCCGTGCGAACGCTGAGCGGATGGCAAAGCTCCCCCATGTCGGACAGACGCCGCGCGATCCGGTGGCGGAAGCGCAACGGCGCGCCGTTGATTGGAGCGAGATCCGTCCAGAATGGGGATTGGCCCGGAACGCTGCGTTCTTGATCGGCCGCCGCAAGTTGACAAAAGGAAAGGACTTAAACGGCCGGGTGTTTTTGCATAGCTACGATTGGCGCGAAGATCCGACCGGAGAGGCGCTCGCCGGCATTATCGCCGGACCGGCGACCGTCGGACAATGGATTAACTTGCAATATTACGCTTCAACAGTCGCACCGCACTACTACGGGAGCGGCGATAAAACGACCCAGACGGTGACCGGCGGCATCGGCGTCATGCAAGGGAACGGAAGCGACTTGCTAGCCGGCTTGCCGTGGCAGTCCGTCGCCGCGTCCGATCGCGAACTGTTTCATGCTCCGCTTCGGTTGCTTGTCATCATCGAAGCGCCGTCCTATTATATCGAGCAGCTGCTCGACAGAAATGAAGAGTTTCGTCGCAAAGTGCAAAACGGTTGGCTCCGTCTCGCCTCGATTGACCCAGACAGCGGGGCGTGGGTGAACTGGGAGGCAGGCCGTCTTGCATCAAGGCAGAAGCGCTAAAAAGCAACGATTTGCCGCTTGCCGAGTTTGCTTGGCGGGCGGCTTTTTTTGCTGCCTGCCAAACGAGGCAGGGAAAATGGATGTACGCCGCGAAACAAGATAATAGTTGGTATAACAGCAACAAGAAAGACGAGGAAAGAGGGAAAGCGGATGAAAACGCAGTTTATCGCCGGCCATGCGCGGCTGCCGGCCGGAATGGCGGCCAAAAGCCTTTACGATACGCTGACGATTACGGCGGAGATTGATAAAAAGTACGGGGTGATCGTGGAGGCATCATGCACACTGGCTACTGAACATGGGCGCGATTACGTGGCCCGGCTGCTGCGCGGCCATTCACTGCGCGACGGCATTGACGAGCTGTTGGCGGAGCTTGACGAAGGGTATTTAGGGAAAGCCCATTCTGCTCTGTGCGCGGCGCTGAAAGATTTGTACAAACAATATTGCAAAATGGAGGAGAAAGAGCCATAAGCCGCTGCCCCCTCATCGGTTGATGGGGGGCAGCGGCGTTTTGGTGCGGGTCAGCGGTTTGGCCCCCCATGATTTCGTTCGTGATTCAGTTTTCAGCTGGCCGCCATGCCGGCAATGTTTTGCGCAGCGGTTTGTCTTGGCGGTAACCGAGCACATATTCGGCCTGCATGATCGTATGAATTTCCCGTGTTCCTTCGTAAATGACCGGCGCTTTCGAATTGCGCAAGTAGCGCTCGACCGGATATTCGTTCGAGTAGCCGTAGGCGCCGTGGATTTGGACCGCATCGTCAGCCGCTTTGTTGGCGTAATCGCAGGCGATCCATTTGGCGAGCGATGTTTCCCGCGTGCAGCGGCGGCCTTCGTTTTTCAAAAAGCCGACTTTGTACACGAGCAGGCGGCTGATTTGCAGGCCGGCTTCCATACGGGCGATCATTTGCTGGACGAGCTGATGGCGGCCGATTTCTTTGCCGAACGTTTTTCGTTCATGGCAGTATTTGACGCTGGCTTCCAAGCACGCCATAATGAGGCCGACGGCGCCGGCGGCGACGGTGAAACGGCCGTTGTCAAGCGCTGACATGGCGATTTTGAATCCTTCGCCTTCTTCCCCGAGCAAGTTTTCTTTCGGGACGCGGACGTTGTCAAAAAACAGCTCGCCCGTATTGCCAGAGCGGATGCCAAGTTTCCCTTTAATCGGGCGCGACGAAAAGCCGGGCATCGTCCGTTCGACGATAAAGGCGGAAATGCCGCGGTGCTTTTTCGATTTGTCCGTATAGGCGAATACGAGAAAATGGTCAGCGATGTCAGCGAGGGAAATCCATGTTTTTTGTCCGTTTAAAATGTAGTCATCTCCGTCGCGGACGGCTGTCGTCTGGATGGAAGCGACGTCCGAGCCGGCGTTTGGTTCAGTGAGGCCGAACGCGCCGATTTTTTCCCCGCGGGCTTGCGGGATAAGGTATTTTTGTTTTTGTTCCTCAGTTCCCCATTGCAAAAGAGTGAGGCTATTGAGTCCGGTGTGGACCGACACGGCGGTGCGAAACGCCGTATCGCCGCGCTCAAGCTCTTCGCAGACGATGGCAAGCGAGTTGTAGTCCATGCCCATGCCGCCGTATTCTTCCGGGATGCACACTCCCATTAAATTGAGCTCGGCGAGCCGTTTGAAAATGTTGCGGTCGAATTCGCCGCGTTCGTCCCATTCTTTGATATACGGCATGATCTCTTTGTCGACGAATTTGCGCACCGTTTGCCGGAGCATTTCTTGTTCCGGTGTAAAGTCGAAGTTCATCATCGTTTCCATCCCCCTATGCATCCGTTGTTGTGTAAAGGCGGTTTCCATTGCATGCCAGTGCACTGGCGGGCGTTCAGCCGGCCGTTTCCAGAAACTTTGTCTTCGCGTTGGTTATGGCGATTCGTTATCGTTGCCTTCGGCTTCTGGATCGTTTTGCCACCCGGTTTCGGCTTCGTTGTTATGTTCGCCGGCGAGCGGCGGCGGCAGCCGGTAGGAGACCGGTGTCCCAGACAGCTTGAGCGGGCTGGCGACAAGTTTCAGCGGACCGACGGTTGGGTGGTGCATGGTGACCGTCATATGACGCGCGTCGGTTTGCGGATGGCGAAACAGTTCGTCCATCGTTTGCACCGGGCCGCACGGGATCCCTTTTTCAGCGAGAAGGCGCTGCCATTCGGCGCGCGTCCGCCGCTTGATTTCTTCATTCAGCCGCCGGTTTAGTTCGTCCCGATGGGCGACGCGGCCTGGGTTTGTCTGAAAACGCGGGTCAGACCCGATCGAGCGGTCGGACAATAGCGAGCAAAGCGCCTGAAATTGCCGGTCATTGCCGACGGCGATGACGATCGGACCGTCGCTTGCCTCGTACGTTGAATACGGAACGATGTTCGGATGCTCATTGCCAAGCGGCTGCGGAATGTCACCTGACATTAAGTAGTTCGCCGCCACATTCACCAATGCACTGACAGCGCAGTCAAAGAGCGATAAATCAATTTTTTGTCCGCGCCCCGTTTTTTCACGAGCCAAAAGCGCCGCTTCGACGGCGATGGCCGCATACAACCCTGTAAACACGTCGGTGACGGCCACTCCCACTTTGAGCGGGCCGGTGTCCGCGGTGCCGTTGATGCTCATCCAGCCGCTCATCGCCTGAATGATGTAGTCGTAGCCGGGAAGCGAAGCGAGCGGACCGGTTTCGCCGAACCCGGTGATCGAGCAGTAGATGAGGCGCGGGTTGAGGCGGGACAGCGCTTCATAGTCAAGCCCCCATTTGTCCATCGTCCCGGTTTTGAAATTGTGGATGACGACATCGGCTGTCTCCGCCAGACGGCGAACGGTTTCCCGCCCTTGTTCTGTTTTTAGATCGACGGTTACACTTCGCTTGTTGCGGTTGACGGCCGTGTAGTAGGCGCTCATCCCATTTTGGAACGGCGGCCCCCAAAACCGGGTGTCGTCCGACCCGCCCGGCGCTTCGATTTTGATGACATCGGCCCCTAAATCGCCTAAAATCATCGTCGCATACGGGCCCGCCAATACGCGCGACAAGTCAAGGACGCGCACGCCATCAAGCGCTCCCGCCATTCGTTTCCCCCCCTTTCCTGACATGCAAAAAGCCGGTTCCCAGGCAAGGTAAAGACAGGAACCGGCTTGAACGGACTGAGAAGGCATTCCGGCGCGGAAATGCCGTCAGGCCGCACAGTTCTTTTTCAATAATATGGAAGGCAAACATAGCGATGAACGCTGCCGTGACGGGTAGCGAAGTCAATGAACAGTGATGCCAGCCGTCTGATCTGCCGGGCGGTGAAGCGGGCAGGAGACGACTCGATACATTTATTATAAAATATTGTTTGATAATTGTAAATAATCTAACTTGTATAAAAAACATCCGCCAGCCTTAATCGGCTAGCGGAGGGAAGTAAAGATGCGCTTCGCTGCGTTGACGGCGTAGCGGCTGCCGCCGTCGTTTTCCACCCCTTCGATCAACAGGGCAAGCAACAGATCACGGCGGTCGGCCGGGTAGGCAACGAACAAACCATTTTCCTTTCCTTGTGTTCCTTTTTCCTGCTTCAGCTCGGCGGTCCCGGTTTTGCCGGCAAGCGGAATAGATTTGATGTAAGCATCATGAGCCGTTCCGTTCGGATCAGCGACAACACGGACTAAATCGCCGGCGACGATGGCGGCTGTCTGGCTGGAGATGACGCCTTGTTTCCAGACGGTTTTCGGTTGGCCTTTTTCGAGCACCGGTTGAAGCAAATCACCTCCCGTTACAAACGGGGTGTAGGCAGCGGCAAGGTGAAGAATGCTCATTTGCATTTCCCCTTGTCCATAGGCAGTATCGGCCAGTTGTGGTCCCGTTTTCAAGCTCCCGCTATTGGAAAAACGCGACGCCGGAATTGGGTACGGAAATGGTGGCTTTTCTCCAAACCCGAATGAGCGAAGGCCGGACTCCATCCGTTCCGGGCCGAGCTCGAGGCCGGCCATGGCAAAGTAGATATTATCAGAGTAAACAAGGGCTTTGGTCAGGTCGACGCGCTCCGGTCCATCGTGGACGCGGGTGATGAAATAGTTGCCCCATGAACGATCCGGCTGCCAACGTCGGCCGTGAATCGTTTTTGTTTCTTTTGGCGTGATGGCGCCTTGTTCAAGAGCGATGGCGGCAATAATTGGTTTGATGGCTGATCCCGGTGCATAGGTCGCAGCAAAGCGGTTAACGAGCGGGCGGAGCGGGTCATTTTGCCATTTTGCGTATTCCGATGATGAAAGGCCGAGCACGAACCGGTTTGGATCAAACGACGGGGAACTGACAAGTGCCAAAATTTCTCCCGTTTGCGGATGGATGGCCGCCGCTGTGCCGGCGCGACCTTTCATTTCGCGGTAAATGGCCTGCTGGACTTTGGCGTCAATCGTTACCGCAATCGTTTCGCCGTCTCTCGGCTTTGTTTCTGCGATGGTCACGGTCGATCCGTCCGCTTTTTCGATATAAAGGCGGGCTCCGTCATGGGCGCGCAGTCGCCCTTCCCAAAGCTCCTCAAGACCGCGTTTCCCAATCCGGGAGGTTGGCGAGTAGCCTTCATCTTTCTTTGCCTCCCATTCTTCTTTCGTGATCGTGCCCACATACCCGACTAAATGAGCGGCTGCTGCGCCAAGCGGATATTCCCGTTCGGGCGTTTCTTTAACGGCGACGGCTTGGATGCGGCGAGCTTCCTCAACCCGCTTATCAGTTTTCGACACCTTTTGAATCGGTACGAAATAATCGGGACGCACCCAAGGCGCGTTTAGCTTTTCTGTAATTATTTCGGGCGAAACGCCAAGCAGCGAGGCAAGCTTCTGTTTGATGGTTTCCGCATTGTCGCCCATTTGCCCTGGAATTACTCCGATCTCATATGCCGTACCGTTCATGGCAAGCGGCTGGCCGTTGCGGTCGATAATTTCTCCCCGTTTTCCCGGCGTGATGTTCAGCCGCACTTTGTCATTGGGGCCAAGCTGTGGGAAAATATAAGACGGATCCCACTTTATGCGCCATTGTTCTTTGTCATTGGATTGTTCTTTGACAAGCTTTGCCTCGTGGCGAAACTGCACGGGCCCGGCGACTGTGTCCATTTTTACGGAAAACGGCAAGGAGATTTCCGTTTTGTCACCGTCTTTTTTATCAGTTTGAACAGGGACTGGGGCAACGGATAAGTGAGACACCTGGATGTCGCCGTAAATTTTTTTATAGCGGTCAACAAATTGCTCTTTGCCGACTGTTTTTTTCGTTTCTTCTGAGAGCATGTCGTACATTTTCGCAAATTGCTGTTTCGTCCAGTAGGAGGTGTACGTTTTTAATGCATCGTGCGGCGATGGCGGTTTGCTGCAGGAGAAAAGTGTGATTGCTAAAAACGAAATGAGAGCCAACACCCAACGAACATTCCCCATATGTTTCCAATCCCCCTTTTTCTGTTCTCTTTCCACTATATCATGGACAGGAAATATGATCCAACGAAAAGGATGATGGGAAAACATTGCTGTCCAAGGCCAAAAGGGGGGCAACATTTGCCCGTGTTCAGATATAATTGTAAAGAAAGGGGAATCGATGAGATAAGGAAGTGATGGAGCATGTTTCATGTTTTAGTGACGACAGACGCCAACTATCTGCCGCCGCTGAAAGTGTTGATGCACTCATTATTTTGCCATAATCGCCGCCCATTCAGATTTTACTTGTTATATTCACGTATTAGTGAGGAGGAGATTGAGGCGCTTGGCGAGTTTGTTCGCCGGCAGGGGCATGAGCTGGTGCCGATTTACGTTGATCCAGAACTGTTTCATGATGCGCCTGTTTTCCGCCACTATACGGTGGAGATGTATTACCGTCTGGCGGCGCATTTGTTTTTGCCGCCAGATGTCGACCGTGTCTTGTACCTTGATCCGGATATTGTGGCGATCAACCCGATGGATGAGCTGTATGACATGGATTTTGAAGGGAACTTGTTCATTGCGGCTGAGCATACCCATTCGACGAAGGTGGCAAACTTGTTCAACAAGTTGCGGTTAAAAACGCCGAACGCGAAAGGGTATTTCAACACGGGTGTGATGATGATGAACATTGCGATGATGCGCGAACACGTTCGGCTTGCGGACATTTACCAGTTCATTCGCGACAACCGGTTCAAGCTTGTTCTTCCTGACCAAGACGTCTTAAACGGGTTGTACTGGGACAAAATTAAACCGGTCGACTGCTACCGCTACAACTACGACGCACGCTATTATGACTTTTTGCAGCTTTTGCCCAACCCGAAACACGATTTAGCTTGGATTGAGGAAAACACCGTTTTTATCCATTATTGCGGCAAGGAAAAACCGTGGAAAGACCATTACAAAGGGGAGTTGGGGCGGTTTTACAAACGGTACAGCCAAGTGTTGGAGCTCGAGGGCGAGGCGACGGTGTAGCGTGGCTTGAGAGACGCGTTGAACAAAGAAAGTCTCTCACTCCAAGCAAAGCGAAGCGGAAGCGGTTCACAGGAAAAAGGCGCCCCATCAAAGCGGGCGCCATGTTCGATTACTGTTTGCGCTCTTGACGGCGGATGCCAGCAGCGGCCGCGCGCGCCTGCGCCTCGAGGTCTTCATGGTCGGCAAATTCTGCCGAGTATTCCACATCGATGCCGTCAGATTTCAGCTGTTTCGGCACTTGCGGCAAAGTTGCCTTGTTTTTGTCGCGCGTCCGTTGTCCGCGAGATCGGCCCATCGTCCATGCCCCCTATAAAGAAGTGTGAATCGTACGATTCATTCATTAGCATGGCATGGACGGCGCCAGCGTATAAATAGCAATCGTTTCTAGTGGCGCGCCTTTTTGGCCGTATAGCCGCCCGCTTGGTCCGCCATTTTAAAATCGCGGGCATAGCTTACTTCTTGGGCGCTTGTCAGCGTATGCTTCGCTTTTTCGCGTTTTCGTTTTTCCGCCATCGCTTGTTCCCTCGCTTTGCATCTATATTCCTTTAATTCCATTTTGCGCAAAACCAGCCGTTTTTATGCTTGACACTCCACACGGCTAAAGCCGTGGGATTCTTGGGTCGTTCGCGTCCTCCTCCATTTCTGGTTCGGACAACGCCCAAGTTTAGGGGTGTGTCATCACCCCGTCCCATCGGGTTAGAGTGTACCCCGATGGGCGGCGCACCTGTGACCAGTGCGCTAGGTTAGGAGGCGAAGCCCGAAATCGCTTTGGCGATGTTGATGGCGCCATTCAAGTCGGCGTGGAGAGTGTATCCACACCTTTGGCATCGGAAGCAGATGCCGTTTCGGTTCGCTTTCTCTCGATGTCCACATTTACACGTTTGGCTCGTATAAGTTGGATTCACCCACTCCACCCGAATGCCTGCCATTTCGGCTTTATAGGCAATCATCGTTTGTAGTTGGTGAAATGCCCAAGAATGAAGCTTCGTCCTGCTTCTTTAGCCGATGTTGCCCGCTTTCGAATGCCTGTCAACTCTTCCATCCGAATCACGCCAACACCGTTGGCGAGCGCAACATTCACGATTTGACGGCTGATTTTGTGATTTTGATCCTTCATCCAGCGGGACTCTTTGCGGCCGATTTTGCGAATCATCTGGAGCTTCTTGGCTTTGCCCAACGTTCGCCGCAAAGCCGCATAGCGTCGGCGCACAAAGGCGCATTGGTTCCCTTTGAAAAACCACGATTTCGTTCCCACGCTGGCCACGGCGATATAGCGAAGCCCAAGGTCAACGCCCATCACCTTTGTTTCGTGCCGCGGCTTCACGTCAAAGGTGATCGCGATCGCCAAGCACCATTTCTTTCTCTTTTTGTAGAGCTTGGCGGCCCCTTGTTTGGCGGTTCCATCGAGCAGCCGATTCAGCCACGCTTCTTGGTAGGGGCGCGCAACCACTGGCACGCCAATTCGCTTCTCCAGTGTGGGGAAGGAAACCGTGTAGAACGCTCCTTTCTTTTCCACCTTTACGTTTTGATTGTTAAAGCAACACCAGAATGTTCGGAACTTCTTTGCCTTTTGTTTTTTCTTTTGGGCCTTCACTTCTCGAATCGTCTGATTCACGACGGCGGAAGGAAACCGCTGCGACGAAAACTCTTTAAATAGTTTGCTCGTCGCTTGATTCAGCTCGGGATGATTCAACAGCCAATTCGCAAACGCGGTATTCACTTCTGTCATCCGTTCATACATGTCTTGTTTGGCTTTCGTCGGCTTGTGCAGTTCCAGCCTGAGGGTGATCGTGGGCATGGATTCACCTCCTTGCAGCAATGACAGGATGCCATTTCCATATGAAGAAAACGGCTCACTTTCATCCCACGCCTAAAGAGCGTGGGCTTTCTCGTTCGCGAATCTGTAAAAAAGAGGATGTCCGTTTGGACAGCCTCTTTTTGCATCAGATGCGCTCTCCCGCGGCTTATGCCTCTTTGCGCTGTTCTTCATTGTGGGCAAAGGAAGGATGGCGCATTGTATAGAGCGTGTAGTTGTCTTTTGTAATTTCGTACAAATTGTATACATCCGCGCCGATTTGCTCGAGCAACGCCCGCCGCGTTTCATTGGCCGGCGTGACGTACGGCAGTTTTTCCGCCGCTTTGATCGAGCGGACGTTGACTTTGCGAATGCGCAAAAACACGGTTTCGATCGACAGCTCATAAAACAGCTCATGGAAAAACGCTTCTTTGGCGCGCCGATTGTAACCGAGCCCGTGATACGGCTTGCCGAGCCACGTGCCTAAAAAGCCGGCGCCATCTTGGATATCAAAGAGGCTGATTGTGCCGATCGGGTTTCCCCATTCGTCTAAAATCGTGCGCGAAATCAATTCGCCACGTTCTTCCGCCTCCATGAGCTGTTTTGTCATGAATAAAAACTCTTCGTACGAGCTGGCTTTTTGGCGCACGAAAGGGAAGACGTCCGGATGCACCATCAGCTCGTACAGCGCATGGCAATCTTGCAGCTCGCGTTTTTTCAACATGGCCAATCCCTCCTTTGGATGCCGAGGGCAGCCTCCCAGCGGGAACCCACCCTCGAAATTTTTTTTATTAAAACTTCATTAAAAAAATTTCGGGGTGGGAATCGAACCCACTAGGACCAGCGCGAGCGCTGGTGACGCACCATTTGCCTTCCCCTTGTTCCTGTCCGTATGCGATTATGACGACAACTAGCCTAAGGTCTCCTTTATCATACACGATCGGAGGCGAAAAGGGAATTGTTTTTTTGTTAATTTTTTTTGGATATTTTTTGTCGGTCATGGGGCAAAAGCAAATCGGTGAGACAGCCTTCCAACGTTGGAAACGAAAAGCGGAAGCCGGCTTGCAATAGCTTCTCTGGAATGACGCGCTGCCCTTCGGTGACAAGCATGCTCATTTCGCCAAGGAGAAGACGAAGCGCCCAAGCGGGAATCGGAAGTCAATGCGGACGGCCAAGAAGGCGGGAGAGCATGCGGCCGAACTCATCCATTTGCACTGGATAGGGTGCGGTGAAATTGATCGGGCCGGACAATTCCTCGTGTTCGATGATATACGAGGCCGCGCGCACGACGTCTTCAAGATGAATCCACGATAGCCATTGCCGTCCGCTGCCGATTGGACCGCCGACAAACAGCCGGTACGGCTTGATCATCATCGGCAAGGCGCCGCCATGTCGGGCAAACACGACGCCAAAGCGAGCGTAGACGGTGCGGATGCCAAGCTGCTCAATCGGACGGGCCGATGCTTCCCATGCTTGGACGGTCTGGGCTAGAAAGTCGCCGCCGTAATCGGTCGTTTGCTCGGTAAATGTTGCGGAGTCCGAAGTGCCGTAAATGCCGATGGCGCTGGCGTTGATAAACAACGACGGGGGGCGGGACAGTGAATCGATGTAGCGGCCCATCGCTTCGGTGGATCGAAGGCGGCTGTCAAGGATGATCTCTTTTTGCTTCGCCGTCCAACGTTTTCGATTGAGCGGCTCCCCGGCTAAATTAATGGCGACATCGACAACTTCAGGCTTTCGGTGGTTGTCGAAGGAAAGGTAATGAATGCTGCCTTCGGAAGGTTTGGGAGAGCGGGTGAAAATGTAGATCTCATGTCCTTGCTTGGAAAAATGGCGGGCGAGCGCCTGGCCGATCAGCCCAGTGCCGCCGTTGATGGCGATGCGCATCTTGATTCCCCTTCCATTGGTTTATATTATGACTTCGCTTTTGGTGTCAGAAGTTCCTGCTTATGATACGATAAAAGATAAGGGGGACAAACAATGGGAACGATTGCCGACATTGTCGCAACCGAACAAAATGCTGAACGATTTTGGATTGTCGTGCACCGTGACGGCGCACCGTCGTTGAGATTGACAGTTGATCAAGATGTATTGCTTCAATTCCGCTTGAAAAAAGGGATGGAGATCAGCGACGACCTGCTTCAACATATTGTGTATGCCGATGAGGTGAAAAAGGCGTATCAACAGGCGCTTTACTTTTTGGCACACCGGATGCGTTCGGAGCATGAGGTCGCCGCACACTTGCGAAAAAAAGGCGCTCCGGATTCGGTGATTGATGAAGTGCTCAAAAAACTTCGCGCCGAGCGGTATGTCGATGACGAGGCGTTTGCGGCGGCTTATGTGCGCACGCAAAAAAAGACGGCGGCGAAAGGGCCGCTTCTCATCCGTGCCGAACTGGAACGGCTCGGTGTTTTGGGCCGCTTGATCGAGCAGAGTTTGGCGGAGTATACGTTGGATGAACAGGTGGCCATCGCCCGCTCGCTTTACGAAAAAGCGAAAAAACAGCGCCGGGCTGAATCGGCTCGCGCGTTTTTGGAACGGGTGCGGCAGCAGCTGATGCGCAAAGGGTTTCCGCATGAGGTGATTGCCGCCGTTTTGGCGGATGGCGGCGCTCATACTGAACAAGAAGAACGGGAGGCGCTCCGTGTTCAGGCGGAGAAAGCGCACCGCCGTTATGCGCACCACCCGCGGCCGCTTTATGAGCAAAAGATGCGCCAAGCCCTGTACCGAAAAGGATTCGCACTTGACTTGATCAATGAATGGCTGCGCATGCACGGTAATGACGAGTGATCTCGAATGAAAGGATTTAAAAAAATTAGGGGATATTATCAGTTTTGTCGTTGAATGTTGATCACAAAATCGTTCCAGTTCCATAAATCAAGAGATGTTCTGAGCCTTGTGCCGAGTTCCATGTGGATGAAAACGATCCATCCGGAATGCTCAAAAAGGAGGCTTGTCTATGATCAAAGGAGAACAAAAACGGTACAGCGAAATGACGAAAGAAGAACTGCAACAAGAAATCGCCATGTTGACGGAAAAGGCACGCAAGGCGGAGCAGATGGGGATGGTGAACGAATACGCCGTCTACGAGCGGAAAATCGCCATGGCGAAGGCGTATATGCTTAATCCAGCTGATTTTCATCCTGGGGAGATTTATGAAATTGAAGGGGCGCCCGGAGAGTATTTTAAAGTGCGCTATTTAAAAGGAGTGTTTGCCTGGGGATGGCGGTTGAAAGGAAACGGAGAGGAGGAGGCGTTGCCGATTTCACTGCTTCGTAAACCGAATTTGCCTCAATCATGACGGGCGGGACAAGTTCACAATCGGACGGAAAGAGAGCCTAAAAACCTAGGGAGGGTGTCTCCCTAGGTTGTTCCGCTACGACTGCTTGCGCGTCTGCCGCTCTAAAATGATGAGGTCAAGCGTTTGCTGCGTTTCGCCGTTCACTTGCGAGTGGGCGTGTTTTGGATTGGCCCACGGCTGCTGAAACGGGTTCGAATAAAAGTTGTCATAAAATTTTTTGTGCCGATGGTGACCCATGATTGTTCACCTCGCTGCGGAATGTGCCGGGGGAGTGCGGCGAACGATGCCGTGCTCCCCCTTCATGTTAAAAGAAATCGCTTCGTTCGCCGGAGGCGCGCATCCGTTCTTGCGGG
The DNA here is from genome assembly GCF_000422025.1 of Geobacillus sp. WSUCF1. Taxonomy (NCBI): domain Bacteria; kingdom Bacillati; phylum Bacillota; class Bacilli; order Caryophanales; family Anoxybacillaceae; genus Geobacillus; species Geobacillus sp. WSUCF1. The sequence continues at coordinate 25,807 of NZ_ATCO01000069.1, forward strand.
TGGGTGTTGGTCGTGCCGTCGGCCCGCTTCGAGGCGTACTCGGCCTTGGCGCGCGGTTCGCCTTCGAGCTTGTTGTTGTTTTGGTTCGGGAAGTTGTGCGCTTTGTTCCGCACGGCACATTCCCTCCTTAACGGCGTGCTCGTGTTGGATGGCCAACACGTATTTTTATTATGGGACACCCTGTAGCGCTTATGTGTGGCAATGATTGGGGCGGAGCCCATCAGCCGTTTGGAGCAAGTTCGAGCTTTTTGCGCAGTTTGCCTTCGCTGAAAATCCAGCCGGTGTATGAGCTGACAATATTGAGATCGCGGTCGAGCTGGACGACAGCGACAAACGGGTAATACCCTTTGCTTCGATAGCGTAAATCAGTAAAGCGCACTTCATAGTAATCATCGTATTCGTTCATTTCCCAACGGTAAACCGGGGAAAAAGATAAGAAAGCGGCGATATTTTCGTCGCGTTTGGCGGCGTTCATCACCGGATGGTCGGGAAGCGCACGCTTTTGGAAGCGGTCAAGGATGATGAGCTCGCCGCGTTTGACGCGGGCGACGTAAAATTCGTCGCAGGTTGAAATGGCTAAATGCCATTCGCGCGGCCGCCATGTCGGTACGGTGATGATCTCGGTCACCCCGGCGATCGAGGCGTGCACGAGCCGTTTGATGTTGGCCTGCTGGCGGAAGCGAAGCCCATAATACGCAGCGATAAGCACGTAGACGACAAGAAACGTATAACCGGGATGG
>NZ_ATCO01000070.1:0-9172 GCF_000422025.1 Geobacillus sp. WSUCF1
TTCGATCCCGATAGGCTCCATCAAGAGCAGACTGCTTGACAACCAAAAGCAGCCTGCTCTTTTTTGTTATATCGGTATAAATATTCAAAATTTTGTCAAGTTGAGTCATCCCCTTTCTTTCCTCTACAATAAAGACGTAACAGGAACCGGAAAGGAGTGGGAGACAGCATGAAGCCAATTTCAATTATCGGGGTTCCGATGGATTTAGGGCAGACACGCCGCGGCGTTGATATGGGGCCGAGCGCAATGCGTTATGCAGGCGTCATCGAACGTCTGGAACGTCTTCATTACGATATTGAAGATTTGGGAGATATTCCGATTGGAAAAGCAGAGCGGTTGCACGAGCAAGGAGATTCACGGTTGCGCAATTTGAAAGCGGTTGCGGAAGCGAACGAGAAACTTGCGGCGGCGGTTGACCAAGTCGTTCAGCGGGGGCGATTTCCGCTTGTGTTGGGCGGCGACCATAGCATCGCCATTGGCACGCTCGCCGGGGTGGCGAAACATTATGAGCGGCTTGGAGTGATCTGGTATGACGCGCATGGCGACGTCAACACCGCGGAAACGTCGCCGTCTGGAAACATTCATGGCATGCCGCTGGCGGCGAGCCTCGGGTTTGGCCATCCGGCGCTGACGCAAATCGGCGGATACAGCCCCAAAATCAAGCCGGAACATGTCGTGTTGATCGGCGTCCGTTCCCTTGATGAAGGGGAGAAGAAGTTTATTCGCGAAAAAGGAATCAAAATTTACACGATGCATGAGGTTGATCGGCTCGGAATGACAAGGGTGATGGAAGAAACGATCGCCTATTTAAAAGAACGAACGGATGGCGTTCATTTGTCGCTTGACTTGGATGGCCTTGACCCAAGCGACGCACCGGGAGTCGGAACGCCTGTCATTGGAGGATTGACATACCGCGAAAGCCATTTGGCGATGGAGATGCTGGCCGAGGCACAAATCATCACTTCAGCGGAATTTGTCGAAGTGAACCCGATCTTGGATGAGCGGAACAAAACAGCATCAGTGGCTGTAGCGCTGATGGGGTCGTTGTTTGGTGAAAAACTCATTTAATGCATGTGGGCAAAGAGGGTTGGTTGCGGGATTCACGGATATGATGATGATTTGTTCCCGCTGTTTGTGAAAGAGGGGCTGCCATTTGTTTGGAGTCCCCTCTTTTTCCGTTGTATGATACAATAAATATGTTGCATGAAACTTTTCTTGATCGAGCGCCGTAATATACAGTAAGCCGTGAGGCGGGGGTATTGTATTTTATGGATCTATTTATTAAAAAGAGAATTAAGGCGATCCAAAAAGGGGATCAAAACGCATACGCGGATCTTGTCGATTTGTATAAGGACAAGATTTACCGTCTTTGCTATCGAATGTTGGGCAATCGGCATGAGGCGGAAGATGCGGCGCAGGAGGCGTTCATCCGCGCCTACATCCATATTGATACGTACAATCCTGAAATGAAGTTTTCCACTTGGCTGTACCGAATCGCGACGAACTTGACGATCGATAAATTGCGGAAACGGAAGCCGGACGTGTATTTAGATGAAGAGGTCGGAGGCACGGACGGGTTGACGATGCAGGCTCAGCTTCCTTCCCGCGAAACATCCCCGGAGGAGGCAGTGGAAAGCCTGGAGCTGCAAGAGACGGTGCAGCGAGCGATTGAGCAGTTGCCAGAAAAGTATCGAAGCGTGATCGTGTTGAAATATATGGAAGATTTGTCGTTGCAAGAAATCAGCGAGATTTTAGGGTTGCCGGTCGGCACGGTGAAAACGCGGCTGCATCGCGGCCGTGAAGCGTTGCGCAGGCAATTGGGTCATTTATAAGAGGGTGGGAGACTATGGAATGTCCGAAAGAAATCGTGTTGCTCATGCACAGCTATTTTGATGGAGATCTCCAGCCAGAAGGAGAGCAGCAGCTGAAAGAACATTTGCGTTCGTGCGCTGCGTGCGCTGCCCATTTTCACGAGCTGAAAAAGACGGTTGCTTTCCTCCAATATGCCGCCCACGTTGCGGCGCCGCCGTCGTTTGCAGCCAAGGTTATGGAGGCGATGCCGAAAGAGAGAAAGACCGCGCGGCTGCGCCGTTTTCTGCATCGTCATCCGCTGCTTACGGCTGCCTCGTTGTTTTTCGCGCTTACTTTCGGCAGCTTAGCCTCTTCATGGGGGGAAAGAGGCGCGTTTTCCGTCTCAGCTGATGAACATGTCATCATCCGCGATCATACTGTCATCGTGCCGAAAGGAGAAACGGTCAAAGGAGATATTGTCGTCCGCAATGGCTCGATTCGGATTGAAGGAACGGTTGATGGGGACGTGACTGTGATCCATGGAAAGAAATATATGGCGTCCGCCGGGCAAGTGACAGGGGAAGTGGAGGAAATTAATCAAGTGTTTGAATGGATTTGGTATAATATTAAAGAAAGGTTCAATCGTGCGCTCCAATCGATTGAATGATGGCAGCCATCGTTCGATGGCTTTTTCCGTGGCCATCAACAGATTGGAATTAGAGATAAAGGAAGTGTGAAGATGTCCTTCGGAGAGCTCCCCATCGTGTCATATTTGTTAAAAGTGGTTGATATCCTTGTCGTTTGGTATGTGATTTACAAGTTGATCATGATGATTCGCGGGACGAAGGCCATTCAGTTGTTAAAAGGCATTTTTTTAATTATTTTGGTTCGTTTCGTGAGCAATTACCTCGGATTGACGACGTTGCAATGGCTGATGGATCAGGCGATCATTTGGGGATTTCTCGCGATCATCATCATTTTTCAACCAGAATTGCGGCGCGCCCTTGAGCAGCTCGGCCGCGGACGGCTGTTCACCCGCAATACGGTCAATGAAGAGGAAGAGCGGATGCGAATGGTGGAAGCCATTGTCAAAGCGACCGAGTATATGGCGAAGCGACGCATCGGCGCGCTGATTTCCATTGAGCGGGAAACCGGAATGAACGATTATGTCGAAACCGGCATTATGTTAAACGCTCATGTATCGCCGGAACTGCTCATTAATATTTTCATTCCGAACACGCCGCTTCATGATGGGGCGGTCATTATTCAAAAAAACCAAATCGCTGCGGCGGCCTGTTATTTGCCATTATCGGAAAGTCCGTTTATTTCGAAAGAGCTCGGAACACGCCATCGGGCGGCGCTCGGCATCAGCGAAGTGACGGACAGCGTCACCGTCGTCGTGTCGGAAGAGACGGGAGCAGTATCGTTGACGAAAAACGGCGAGCTGTACCGCGATTTAACGATCGATGAGTTTCGGGAGCTGTTGACCGGCGAACTTGCTCCAGCGACGAAGGCGCCTGCTTCTTCCCGTTGGCAGTGGAGGGGGAAGAAACATGGATAAGTTGATGGACCATCCTTGGTTTATTCGCGTTGTCTCCTTATTGCTGGCGATTATGCTGTATATGTCGGCCAATGTCGGGGCGAAAACTGGTGAGACGCGCAACACGTTTGGCCAGGAAGATACGGAAACGTTGGTCGATATTCCGGTGGTCGCTTACTATGATGAAAACAACTTGGTCGTATCGGGTGTCCCGAAATACGTGAACGTTACGCTCCAAGGACCCGCCAGCATTGTCAAGCCGACGGCTCTACAACGAAATTTCGAGGTGTATGTCGATTTAACGGAATTGCCATTAGGGACATACACGGTGCCGATCAAATACAGGGACATCTCCGACAAGTTGAAAGTGACGATTCAGCCTTCCTCGGCCAAAGTGACGATTCGTGAAAAAGTGTCGAAACAGTTTCCGGTCGGTGTTGAATTTTTCAATCGAAACAAAATGCCGGATGGCTATTCCGTTGGAGAACCGACGGTGAAACCAGATGCCGTGACGATTACCGGGGCGAAGGAACGAATCGACGAGATTGCCTTTGTCAAAGCCATCGTCGACTTAGATGGGGCGACGGAAACGCTGACGAGAGAAGCGCGCGTTCGAGTGTACGATCGACGGGGAAATGAGTTGGATATTGAGCCAGAGCCATCGTCGGTGGAAGTAACCGTGCCGGTGAAAAGCCCGAGCAAGACGGTGCCGGTTCAAGTGCAGACAACCGGAGAGCTGCCGGATGGTGTGCATCTTGTCAGCGTCACGCCGGAGCCGGATCGGGTCACGATTTATGGACCGAAGGAAGTGTTGAACCATATTGACAAGCTGGAAGGATTGACCGTTGATTTGGACGACATTACTGATGATGCGACGGTAGAGCTCGACGTTCCGCTTCCCGATGGCGCAAAAAGCGTCAACCCAGACAAAATCAAGGTCCATATTGATGTGGAAAAAGACGTCACGCAAACGTGGAAAGACGTGCCGATCGCTGTCGTCGGCTTGCCGGATTCATACAAAGCCGAATTTGTCAAACCGCTTGAAGGCAAAATTACGGTCCGCCTTGTCGGTCCGCCCGATGTCGTCCGCGGGTTGACAAAAGACGATATTCGTTTGTATGTCGATGTCGGTGGACTTGACACCGGCGAACATCAAGTTCCCATTCAATGGAACCACCCTGAACAAGTCCAATGGCAGCCGTCGGTGGAAACGGCGATGGTCCAGATTAGCGAAAAAGCGGCTGCACAATAAACTGCATAGTAAGGAGAGAGTGAACGAATGGGCAAATATTTTGGCACTGATGGTGTACGAGGAGTCGCAAATCGTGAATTGACGCCAGAGTTGGCGTTTCAAATCGGCCGCTGCGGCGGATACGTGCTGACCAAAAGCGCTGAGCGCCCGAAAGTGCTGATCGGGCGCGACACCCGCATTTCCGGCCATATGTTGGAAGGGGCCCTTGTCGCGGGGCTTTTGTCGATCGGGGCGGAAGTGATGCGCCTTGGCGTCATTTCCACGCCAGGTGTCGCCTATTTGACGAAGGCGCTTGGAGCGCAGGCCGGCATCATGATTTCCGCCTCCCACAACCCGGTGCAAGATAACGGCATTAAATTTTTCGGCCCGGACGGGTTCAAGCTGTCGGATGAGCAAGAAGCAGAAATTGAGGCGCTGATCGACAGCGCGGAGGATATGCTGCCGCGGCCGATCGGGGCTGGGCTTGGGCAAGTCAACGACTATTTTGAAGGCGGGCAAAAATACTTGCAGTATTTAAAACAAACGATCGATGAAGAAGATTTTTCCGGGATGAAAATCGCCCTCGACTGCGCGCACGGGGCGACGTCATCGCTGGCGACCTACCTATTTGCCGATTTGGATGCGGATGTCGTGACAATGGGGGCTTCGCCCAATGGGCTCAACATTAACGAAGGGGTCGGTTCCACCCATCCGGAAGCGTTGGCGGCGTTTGTCAAAGAAAAAGGAGCTGATGTCGGGCTCGCCTTTGACGGGGACGGCGACCGTCTCATTGCCGTCGATGAGAACGGCAACATCGTCGATGGCGACCAGATTATGTACATTTGCGCCAAATATTTAAAAGAAACCGGCCGCCTCAAGCACCAAACCGTCGTCTCGACCGTCATGAGCAACCTTGGGTTTTACAAGGCGCTTGAGGCGCAGGGAATCAAAAGTGTACAAACGGCCGTTGGCGACCGCTATGTCGTCGAGGAAATGAAGAAGAACGGCTATAATCTTGGCGGCGAGCAGTCCGGACACATCATCTTCCTTGACTACAACACGACGGGGGACGGCATGTTGACGGCGCTCCAGCTTGTCAACATCATGAAAATCAAAGGCAAGCCGCTTTCCGAATTGGCGGGGGAAATGAAAAAATACCCGCAGCTGCTTGTGAACGTCCGGGTGGCCGATAAGGAAAAAGCAATGGAAAACGAACAAGTGAAAAACGTGATCCAGGAAGTGGAGGCAGAGATGAACGGCAACGGCCGCGTTCTTGTCCGCCCATCGGGGACTGAGCCGCTTGTGCGCATTATGGCGGAGGCCCAAACCGAGGAAGCGTGCCGCGCCTACGTTGAGCGGATCGCGGATGTTGTCCGCCGTGAAATGGGAGCGGAATAACCGATTGCTTGGACAACCACCCTATGCATAGACGGAACGTTCCCTTTCGTTTATGCATAGGGTATTTATATAAATAGTTGACGCCGCTGGGAATGTCCTGTAATATTAACGTTGTTGCCTTTTTCTTGAAAGGAGGCGATGGAAGGGCGAAGAGCGGAACATGGTAAAGTGATGGCTTGTCGCAACCGTGGGCATGGCCAACAAAGCAACAAGGTGATTGGTTGTTGCATCGGTTTTAACGATCACAAAGCGCCTGGACTAAGCGTTGGACGGAAGAACGCTTAGTTGACGAGGAGGAGGTTTATCGAGGTTTTCGGCGGATGCCTCCCGGCTGGAGCGATGACAGCCGCAAGTCCTCTCTTAAAACAAAGGGGTGACCCTTTGCACAAAGGGGAGGATGTCATCGCGCGAATATAGACAGGGAGTCTGCCGCCCGTGGATCGGCGAGACCCCGAACATGTTCTTTGACAACTGAACAGGAAAGACGGTTCTCGTTAGCGGCAGCCTCCAAGATGAAAAGGAGGAACATTTGCCATGTGCGGCATTGTTGGCTATATCGGTTATCAAGATGTGAAGGAAATTTTATTGCGCGGATTGGAAAAACTCGAGTATCGCGGCTACGATTCAGCGGGGATCGCCGTATTGAACGAAAGCGGCGTGCATGTGTTTAAGGAAAAAGGACGGATCGCCGATTTGCGCCGCATCGTCGACCCGAACGTCAACGCGACGGTCGGCATTGGCCATACACGCTGGGCGACGCACGGGGCGCCAAGCCGATTGAACGCCCACCCGCATCAAAGCGCTTCCGGCCGTTTTACGCTCGTGCATAACGGTGTCATTGAAAACTATGAAATGGTCAAGCGCGACTACTTGGCCGATGTCACATTCCAAAGCGATACGGACACGGAAGTGATCGTCCAGCTCGTGGAGAAGTTCGTCAACGACGGACTGGCAACGAAAGAGGCGTTCCGAAAAACGCTCTCGCTGCTAAAAGGATCGTACGCCATCGCCATGATCGATGCACAAGACGAAAACACGATCTATGCGGCGAAAAACAAAAGCCCGCTTCTTGTCGGATTGGGCGATGGGTTTAACGTCGTGGCGAGCGATGCGATGGCGATGCTCCAAGTGACGAATCGATTCGTCGAACTGATGGATGGGGAGCTCGTCATCGTCACGAGCGAGAACGTCACGATTCAAACGCTAAACGGTGAAACAGTCGAACGGAAGCCGTTTACGGCCGAACTCGATGGGAGCGACATTGAAAAAGGGACGTATCCGCATTATATGCTGAAAGAAATTGATGAGCAGCCGTTCGTCATCCGCCGCATCATTCAAAAATACCAAGACGAAAACGGCGGATTGACGATCGACCAAGCGATCATCAACGAAGTGCTGAACGCCGACCGCCTGTACATTGTCGCGTGCGGAACGAGCTACCACGCAGGTCTCGTCGGCAAGCAGTTGATCGAATCGTGGGCGAAAATTCCGGTGGAAGTGCATATTGCCAGCGAATTTTCGTACAACATGCCGCTGTTGTCGGAAAAGCCGCTCTTCATCTTTATCTCGCAAAGCGGCGAAACGGCCGACAGCCGCGCCGTGCTCGTGCAAACGAACAAACTCGGCCATAAAGCGATTACGATCACGAACGTCCCAGGTTCGACGCTGTCGCGGGAAGCCGATTATACGCTTCTGTTGCACGCCGGCCCGGAAATCGCCGTTGCCTCGACAAAGGCATATACGGCGCAAATTGCTGTACTTGCGATTTTGGCCGCCGCGGCGGCGAAAGCGAAAGGCTTTGAGCTGGACTTTGACTTGACGAAAGAGCTTGCCATCGTCGCCAATGTGATGGAAATGCTGTGCGATGCGAAAGAGGAAATGGAGAACATCGCGAGCGACTACTTGACCCTGACGCGCAACTGCTTCTTCATCGGCCGCGCCGTTGACTACTATGTCTGCCTAGAAGGCGCGCTGAAGCTGAAGGAGATCTCGTACATCCAAGCGGAAGGGTTCGCCGGCGGCGAGCTGAAACACGGCACGATCGCCTTGATTGAGGACGGCACGCCGGTCATCGCCCTCGCCACCCAAGAGCACGTAAATTTGAGCATTCGCGGCAACGTAAAAGAAGTCGTCGCCCGCGGCGCGAACCCGTGCGTCATCTCGATGCGCGGCCTGGAAGGCGACGGCGACCGCTTCATCATCCCGGCCGTCCATCCGGATCTTACGCCGCTTGTCTCCGTCGTGCCGTTGCAGCTGATCGCCTACTATGCCGCCTTGCACCGCGGCTGCGACGTCGACAAACCGCGCAACTTGGCGAAGAGCGTGACGGTGGAGTGAGCGGTTCGTTGGTCGGAAAGGCTGTTGTTAAGTGACAAAAAAAGCCTTATACTCGCGATCGTATCGAAGCGAAACAAATTCAATTCAGTTTGATTGGCAACGAGGATGGGATTCCAATTAGGGAGAAGGAAATAGGATTGAAGGGAATCGAGAAAGGTACCTAAAGGTGCTTTTCTCGATTTTTTATTTGGAACTAAAAGAGGAGACCTTCATGTCGCCAAACTAGTCATAGAAGAAGGAATCTGCTAAAGCCGGATAAAATCCAAATATAGCGGGAATAAAATTCCCCCTTCAAGATAAGCCCTACTGCAGCTAATTGAGTTTCTAAACTTATTTAGTCATATAAAAACTGCGCCTCCATTGGTTAGTTGTGTCTAACTGCTTCCGCGTCCGCTGCAAAAAATGGTTAAAGGAATCGCGTTTTTTCTTGAGTCGATCCCCGATGTTATTTTTATTTTTTCTACGCAACTGTTTGTCATCTGGGTGTTTAAAAAGACAGATTTGCTTATTGTCAATCCTGTTGCCGGTTTTGACAATGTATACGTGCTGCCGATTGTCATGATTTCCATTTTGCCTTCCATTCTGCTGTTCCAAATGACATTTCTTGCGTTTACGGAGGAAAAAGACAAGCCATACGTCGAATATGCGCTAGCGAAAGGATTGTCAAAAACGGCAGTGCTATGGCGCCATATGTTCCGCAACGCGCTGATCACCGTGTTTTCTAACGACCAATATTTGTTTTGGTTTATGCTGTCGAACTTGTTAGTGGCGGAATATTTGTTTAACATCTTTCCGAAAGAAGTCTCCCACTTCTAAACGAAGTGAAAGTGGGAGATGAATTTCGGTTAGGTATAGCCTAAAATTGTCTCTTTTTT